>JAWABU010000011.1 GCA_038884455.1 Candidatus Thermoplasmatota archaeon
ATTCCATTTAAAAAACCAAAGAAAAAAGAGCTCACCAAACAGGAGAAACGATACAACAAAAAACAGAGGAAAGCACGGGTGATCGTGGAACACACCATCAGCAGGATGAAGAAATTCCGCATCATGGCTGAAGAATTTCGAAACAGACTCACACGATACGATCGTATGACGTCTATCGTCTGTGGACTGGTGAATTTCACCACACAATCAGAGTGAAAAATAGCAAGTCGGGGGGTTAAAAGGGAATAGTTGTTCTTGTTTCACAATTACGCAAAAGGTCTATTGTATGATATTGTTATTTTTCATCAACTCTGAATTACTGGGGTGCCCTAAAGATACCATTTAAGTATCAAAGAGATATCTGCAAGGGCATGTTGGCTTCCTTGTACTTCTGTTTAACAAGAAAAACCAATGGTTAGATTTCATGTTTCCCAAACAATTCATATGAGAATTTGATGCATTTAAAATAAAATTTATATATAATAAATAACAATATAAAATATGAGGTCGATGAAAATGAAAACGAAAAATATCATCATAATAAGCATTATGCTTATGACGCTAGTGATACCAACAAATATCGCTCTTGGTGACATAATAAAATACCCAGATGAACTAGATCAAGAATGTTCAATTTTTGATAATATAGGTCTTTCACCATTAAACAATAGTGCTGTAGCACAATCCTTTGTTCCTACAATGAATATTCTTACACGTGTACGATTATTACTATTTGATAACGGTGCGCCTCAAAACTCGTTAAAGGTATCAATACGATCCTCTTTATCTGGTTTAGATTTAACTTCAACTATTGTACAACCAGGTGATCTCAACGATCCTACTTGGATTACCTTTGATTTCAACGATATACAAGTCGAACCTTTAAAAACATATTACATCGTTTTTAAACCTATTGGAGCTGTTGATATCAATAATCTTTACGCATGGGGTATGAACAATGCAAATGGATATACCTATGGATCAATTTTTACATCCCATAATGACTATCTCGGAAAAAAAGGGTGGATATCAGAGTTTCTTAACAAAGACTTATGTTTTCAAACATATGGAAGGATGCAATACTCAACAACGTAAAAACTTTAATCAATATGGAGTTCGCTTTATCTTCATAAATAAGTAACATAACAACATTCAACAAGCCTGGATGAAAAAAATGAAAAAAATACAAAAAATTATAATAAAGAATGGCATATCCATTCTTTTTATTTTTGTTGTACTAGTTTCACATTTTCAAATATTAGATGCAAATACCATCACAATTAATTTAGATGAAAAAAAGATGACCAAAGAAATAGATTCAAGAAATATTATCTATATCCCAGATGATTATTCAACAATACAAGCAGCAATTACTGCTTCATCCAATGGTGATCATGTTGTGGTTAGACCTGGAACTTACGTCGGCAACGGTAATCGCGATATTACTTTTCAAGGAAAAGCAATTACTGTCCGAAGCACAGCAGGATATGAAGATGGAAACGAATTCGGTTCAGCAGGATTTTGGAATACGGTGGAACAAACTATCATTGATTGTCAAGGAACAATCGATGATTCTCATCGTGGTTTTATTTTTGAAAACAATGAGACATCAAATTCAGTTTTGCATGGATTTACAATTCAAAACGGGTTTATTAACCGAGATGATGACTATTTTATTTTTCAGTATTGTCAATATGGTGGTGGAGGAGCTATATTAATTAAATATCAAGAAACTCCTTTTGCTCCTTCTAACCCAACTATTCAGTATAATATTTTAAAAAATAACAAAGCAACAACAGAAAGTTATTTAGCGGATGTTTATGGTGGAGCAATATTTTGTTTCTATTCTCGTGCGATCTTAAAAAATAATAAACTCATCAATAATGAAGTATATCGACATAAAGGCGCAGGACATGCATACGGTGGTGGAATAGCATTTTATGCTTCTTCGCCAATAATTATTGGAAATACGATATTAGATAATACAGCGCATGGCATCGCAGACGATCCTGTGGGGCCGCCATGTAGTTTAACTCATCTTGATGTCCTGGGCGGAGGAATATATATGAATCACGGTCCTGTTGATATTTCACATGGTTATGGGCGAATTGAAGAAAATATTATTCAAGAAAATAAAGCACAAATTGACTATTATAGACATCCAACACTTATAGCCCAAAGATATGACTTATATGCGCTAGGTGGCGGAATATACGACAACTGGCACAGTGCAGATAATCAACCGTCCATAATGAGTAATGTTATATGTAATAATGACGCTGTTATTTTCATCCACGGTCAAGAGCCACAAAGTTCAAATGAGGCATTTTTTACTTATGGTGGTGGATATTATGGCACCCCTCATCAATATATCGCAAATTGGAAACCTCCGTTACCTATCGTAAGGGACCATGCATTCCTCAGTAATCAAATCACTGATAACAAAGCTTTTATTGAAACAATTGATTGCAGTTTAGACCCAACCGATCAAGTAACCGCTCAGGGAGGAGGAATGTTTGCAGAAGGTACAAACCCTCTATATATTATTGGTTGTACCATAGCAAATAATCTCGCAAGTGTTTCTAATGCGGTTGGCCCTAATTCCTACAATAAAATTGCTCGTGGTGGAGGCATTTTTAAGGGAAGTTATAATGCTTATTTAAAAAATTGTATCATCTGGAATAATTTTGTTGAAGATAATATGGGCAGACAACTATATTCTTGTCAAAATAATATATATATCAGTAATTCTGTAATTCAACAATTACTCGGAGATATTAAAACTATTTCGGGATCTTTATATCTTCAGAACTGTATTGATTCTGATCCGCTATTTGTAGGAAGTAATAATTATCATCTAAGGAGTACGTCCCCCTGCATTGATAGCGGCGAAACTGGTTATATTCCTCGTCAAGATGATCCGCCCGAGAAAGATATTGATGGTCAAACGCGGATAGATCTAAGTGGTAATATTGACATGGGTGCTGACGAATATCAAACATCTCCATGTTCTCCTGGAGATATGAACAACGATGGAGTTGTTGACTTCGACGACGTGAATATCTTCATTGATGCTCTTTCAATGGATGAGATGGAATTCATTACAATCCATCCAGAAAGTTGTTATTGGGCTGCAGATTGTAATCAAGATGGTGTTGTAGACTTTAATGATATTAATTCATTTATCACAATTTTAAGTAGAGATTAGGTATTTGTTTACTTGCCTGACCTTCGCAGGTCATCGTCCTTTTCTTGATTAGCCTGACTTCGCCAAACAGACCTTTTAACCTCTAACAATCCTCCGCTGATCAATTTGCCAAAACGGTTTTTACCATCGCAAAACTAGTGATGTATCCTCGTACCTACACAGAAAATCACCAAACAACCCCATATTCTGGTGACATGTTGCTCAAAATCGTGAATTTGAACCGGTTTTCCGGGTACACAACAGTAAGTGTCAAATTCTGCAGGTGTTTTTTGAGGAGTTTCACATTCTTCCTCGGAGAAATCTTCCGCAGAAACTGTGTCAAATTTATCAACATATTTGCAAAGGAAACTGATAAAAAAGATACCGATCACACAATAGTTGTTCCAATGTCGGATAGGACGCAATTCCAATCCTTCTTTTAGTGCTCGGATGAATTTCTCTGCGACATCCCGCTGTTTATACAAACGCAGGATGTTCTCAGGTTCAGTATCCACGCTGCTTTCCAGGATAAAGAAACCCTCAAGACCGTTGATGTATGGGTTCTCGATATCCTGAAGGGTGCGTTGCAAACAGGGAATAAGCTGAACCCATCCCTCATCAAAAGGCAACACCGGATGTTTGCGTTTCTTCAGCAGCTTGTTACCTTGTTGTTTTTTCCGTATGAACTTTTGTTCTTTGATATGCATCTGTTCATCGTATAATTCCGGTGAGAAGAAGATGTACGAAACACTATCGTCTTCTTCTTTCTTTTTGACACAGAAATACGTTCGATCGTTCACCACGATGTCGACAACATCGGTGTTATGGTGCTTGAAAAACGTGAGATACTTCTTGTAGGAGTCAACATGTTTGGCTCGAAGGGTAAGAAAATGGAATTTCTTACTGCGTATCTTCTGTTTGTTCTCTATGGTGTTGGCACCGGTATCAAAGATCAACAATGAATCTTCTTGGAGTATCGCTGAGACGAGTCGGAATATCTCTCTCATGTGTTTCTTATCTTGGATGTTGCCTTTCTGAATCGTCAGCGCTGTGGGAATCCCATTGATCCCGGTACTGATGCCGAAGTTAATCTGCTGTTTATCCGGTCGCTTGTCTCTGGAATATCCATAGCTTGCCAGCTCTGATTTTCTCCCTTCAAGATAACTGGAGGAGAAGTCAACAACTTGTTCATCGTCAACCAGATCATGCTGTTTGAGGAACTGCTGATATCGATGGAAAATAATCGGAGACCGTTTTCCGATACGTTCCAATGTTCGATTTAATGTTCGATCCTTCAATGGTTCTTTCATCCCAAGCCTTTGGGCGAACTCCTGTGGATACGTTTCTGGTATCTGCAGGATAGAGACGGAGTGAGTGAGTTTGTTGCCGACAAGGACTTTGACATTCGGGATGAAATCTTTAGCGTTGATACCGATGTCGCTGAACAAATGTTGGAAAAGACCGTAACGGTTTTCTATCTGGTGTATCATTACAACAGCGCCTAATGGAATTGTTGTATTTTTGTTCATAAAGAGATATTTGGATGTACATCCTCATATCTCTTTTCATTAGGCACTACGTGTCGAACTCAAGTTAAAATCAAAGATGGTCACACTCAAAGATCTCTATTTTTTCTTCTTTTAAGGGAAGTTTAATTCAAATTTGAATATACTTGATCTCCAATCAAATTGTTGTTATTTTTATGATTTTTAACCATCCGTCAGAATCAGGTCCTTCATAAGCTATTGCATAATAATTGTTCCCAATATAAAGAATACTTGGATATGCACCCAATGATGTATCAAATTCTAATGTATCAATAATAGAGTGTTCAATGGTCCCGTTATTATAGATTAAGAGGGTTTTTATTTTTCCTTTATAAAATGCATCTCGATATGCAATACCATATACTGAGTTACTAATAGGTTGAATTGTTGGGTATAGACATGCATTGCTTTCTTCAAACAAATACCAACTAGCATTAAAATGTTGGATTGTTCCATTGTTATTCCAAATTTTTATGGTTATAATCTTTCCAGGCCACTTAAAGCCTTCTTGATGAAATCCATAGGCAATAGCATGATAATCATCAGAAATGCAGATGATATTTGGAGTTTGTCCATCATATGCATCAATTGCATATACATAGGTATCTATTGGGGATTGTTGAATTGTTCCATTATTACTCCAGATCCTTATTGTTGTAACTAGACCGCTTGTTGAAATCACATAAAGATCATTTCCAATAGAAATCATTTTTGAATATCTATTACCTGATGGATTGAATGTACTGATGATAGTACCATAGATTGTCCCATTTGATTGACCGATGGAAAAGGTCTTTACACAAGGTCCAGTAGCACTATCATACACAACAGCATAATAGTCATTAGCAATATGCACAAGGGATGGAAAAGAATCCTCCTCACCGGTACTCAAAATAGAGGAGCTCACTATAGACTGTTGAACCGTTCCATTACTCTCCCAAATCCGAAGTGTTGCAACCTTCAAAGCTGGTTCACCTGATATATAAGCAACAGCATAGTAATCACCTGTAACATGCAATATATAGGGTGTATCATACCATTCCTGTTCACTATCCAGAGTATACGAACTCACCACTGATTTCCGTATTGTTCCATTATTCTCCCATATTCGTACAGTAATTATTTGACAACTTTGATCTGCAGTATCTGCTATATATATGATGGCATAATACTGACTTGTTCCAATGCGAACCATGCATGGAGCAGCTCCTTGTGCAGGATCAAACTCGTACGAAGAGATAACCTCATCCCAGATATCCCCATACAACGCATGTGTTGTAAAAGAATACGTATGATTTGACCAATCTTCTCCATCGGTTAGATTAACACTCCAATAATACTTAGTTGCTTCATGGCTCATTGTTGTTGGTATCTGAGAGTAGGTACCATTATAGACGCTGAGATTGCTTCCGATAGTTGCCCATGAACCAGATGCATTCGTTCTGAAGTAAATAGTTAAAGCATCAGCATTAGAATCATTCACTGTTATGGATAAACGGGGGTTGAGATTTTGATTTGTAGCACCATCAGTCGGAATTGGATTGCTCGCTACCGGTGGTTTATTTATGGTTTTTCCAGATCCAAATACGAGAAAATCGGATAAATAGTGTATATTATTATACACGGTGTCTATCCATGATTCGTTTCGAATCTCGTTTGAAATTCTTAGCTCATCTATGAAACCTGGGAAGTAGTACGTATCGCAGGTAAAAAAGTAATAGCCTTTGCTTATATATGTAGGCTCAGTTACTTCAGTATTAAAAGTTAACCCTGACCCAGTATGTACCAGTGAATCATTAACATATATTTGTATGAAACCATTTGAGTAGGTGATAGTTATGAAATGCCAGGTATTCATCGAGAGAGGACCGTAATATCCTACCTCTCCGCCGCCCTCCTCTTCAAGGTTATTATTTGATATTGAAACATAGTTTAGTCCTATATCGATTGAGTATCCTTTTCCGCCTTCACAGGGGTTTTTACCTTTACTGAGAACACTGTTAAAAACATCAAAACTTGTCTGGTATACCCACATACTCCAAGTATACTGTCCGGATGAATAGAAGTCAAGGCTCGTAGAGTCTGGAATTGTTACATAATCGCCGTTGCCATCAAACTGGTAGGCACCATCTATCTGACCCGATGCAGTAAGGCTAGCGTTCCCTATTTTTGTTCCATGGTTATTATTACTGGTTGAATCTGTTAAGAGCGAACCGGTGGTTTCGTTAAAGTGTTGGACCATGGCATAGTTGTTGCTCCATACACCCGCTATATTCTGGTAATTATTTTGGCAGAATGTATTGTTATAGTACATATATATCTCTGTATCTGTCGTTGCTGAAAGCGTAGGTATTTTCACCCAAGCTACTAGTTCACCTGTAGTTGGATTAAATTTCTCAATCTCGTGATCAAGTTTATTCCGCCAGGTACCACTCGCCCAGTTTTCTGAGGTAGGAACAAAAAGAATATCTGAACCATCAGATCGCGCATACATTTTTAAATCATTATCAGAGCTATTATATACAAGGATTGGAAAATTTGACAGCGTAGAGCTGATCAACGAATGATTAAGAGTGATCTTCTTCCGGAATGTCCATGTGGAGAGGACACCGAGTTGTTCCCCAAAAACCGCAAAACTTTCAGGATCATACGTGTTAAGATATGTAGTGTTAATCCATGCACTGCTTCGAGCAGTATTCGAAATACGCACTTCATCAAGTTTTCCTGAAAGAAACTCCCCGAGTTTGAGATGATTTGCAGTAGTACCTACCGCCACGAAAGGAGTATCACTATCGACAAGGACACCATCTTTGTAGAGTCGAGCAGTTGATCCATCATAAGTTAATGCTACATGATGCCAGTTGGTATCAATTGTTGCTGAAACAATCGGACTTGATGAACCTATCAATCCGTACAGTGTAGTGCCAGCAGCATTGATTTCAAGACCATACATACCTTTCTTGCGGATAACTCCTTTGTTGCTAGTGATTGTGGTAAAGTTTCCAGTAATGTGTTCGAATTTTTTGATCCACCAGTCTAAACCAGATGAAGAGCTGTTCAGATTCTGTCCGGTTCCCGCTGCATAGATATTGTTTTTTTGATCAACTGCAAGTGCAGAGAGATAATCTACTCCTGTTGTTCCATCAATGGTTTTATTCCACTGCCAGACATCTGGATATCCACTAGCATTAAGCTGTTGTATCCACCAGTCAAACCATGTCGAACCATTGAGATAGACTGATATACCTCCGAGATAGATATTCTGAGCAGTGTCACAGACTACCGAATAGATACGTTCTTGAACGCCGTAGGAATAGGTTTTGTTCCATTCTCGAACACCCGTGGTGCTATTGAAACGCATGAGCCACCAATCTTGCGATGACGCACCAGAATGAACATTAGAACCATATCCACCGACGTAGAGATGGCCTTGGGTGTCAGTGGTGACTGAAAATGCAATATCATCAGAAGAAGTTCCTTTTCCAGTATAGGTTTTGTTCCACAAACGAGCACCAGTTGTTCCATGAAATTTCATAATCCACCAGTCACGACCTGATGATGACCCGTTTAATCCGTACCCGCATCCAACCACGTACACATTATCACTAGTATCAGTAACGACCGAATATGCTTCATCACCAACAAAATCAATACCCGAAGATCGCATATGATACGTGTAATTCCAGTCAAGATCATTTGTTCGAGCGTTAAATCGCATAATCCAAACATCAAGTCCTGAGTTTGAACCATTCAAATTATACCCTGAGCCAACAACATAGATATTACCTTGGGAATCAACTGTTACTGACCGAGCATATTCATAATCATTCGTATATGATGAAAAAATTTTCTGCCAGATCTCTTCTCCGGTTGCTCGGTTGAGTTTGATAATCCACCAGTCACGACCTGAGGTTTTCGATTTAAGTTGAACGCCATCGCCTACGATATATACGTACCCATTCGCATTGTCAACAGCGACGGATCTGGCATAATCTGCGCCGCCTTCGCTGGAAGATGAATAGGTCATATTCCAATCGCGCACCCCTGTGGTTGTATTAAACCGCATAATCCACCAATCAGCACCAGATTTTGAGCTTACAAGTTTGCTACCATATCCAACCGCATAGAGATATCCTTGTGTATCACTTGCAACATCATATATCTCAGCAGCGGTACTTGAAAACGTTTTATTCCATGCTGTCGTGTTTTCCTTCATGTAACTTGATCGACCCATGGTATCCACAACTTTGGCGTACCAGGTTGTATTTCCTTGAGCAGTCATCGTTGCAGTTATTTTCTGCGGTTGTTTTGTTATCACAGTATCTGTTGAATGAGCAATACTTGCAGCATACTTATTATACCCTGTCGTATGAAGATTTTCAATACTATCGCAAATGATTAACACAACCGTACTTCCAACATCAGCATCAACCCATGCAGAAAACGTAACCGTCCCATTATATGCATATTTGGTTTTGTCAGTACTGCAATTCAGAAGTCGAAGTGTTGAGGTTGCTGCAGTTGCATTCATCGGCCATGATGACCATTGCTGCACGGTTTGCATTTCAGTCCCATTATTAAAAGTCCATGTGGTGTATGACCAAGCTGCATAGTAATATCTTGTTTTTTGCGTAAGACCCGTGTCATTAAACCACTGACCAGTCCCATTATACACAAGTGTTCCATCAGTTCGACTTGTAGGAAAAGAACCAAGCTTTCGAACAATGACTGTCTTGTTTGCACCAGAGCCTCTATTCCATGAAAGATTTATACACGTTTGATTGTATCCAACCGCTCTAAAGACAATCGGCTCTTGTGGTTTCGTTAAAAAAAATCGATAGGTCCCATAGTCAAGATAAAATGAGTTATTTGCTTGAGCCCGAAACTTGTATAACGTCCCATAGTCAAGTCCGCCATGATTATAGCTAAACGGAGTTCCCCTGTGTTTCGGATATTGACCGCCAACCGTTGTTCCTGGTGGTACAACGTGAAATGCAACGGTACACGACTCACCACCATCATAGACTAGATATCCATGGAGTGTTGCATTCGTTTCTTTAACACCGGTTGATGCATTCGTAAGAACAATTGGGATCTGACTAATATTTCTCCAGCGAGTCTCAGTGTGATTGATGTTTCCTGCACGGTCAACAGCATAACCCAAGTACGTATGATTTTTATAAGGTAAATTGGTAAAATTATGCTGATATTGATACAAGGTAGCTTGAAATAATGATTTAACTTCAGCATTATCTAAGGTTCGATTGAAAATAAGTACTTCGTCAATAAAACCATTAAAAAATGACAAATAATCTTCAAAATTTCCATTGAGCCATTGATGAACACCGATTGTCACATTTCTTTGATTTGTTTCACCAACATCCCACAAAACACTTCCATCAACCTGACCATCGACATAAAGAACAAAATGAGTTCCATTATATGTTACACCAACATGATGCCATAGCCCATCGTTGACAGTAATCGTACTTTCAATAAAGCATTCTTCCATATATTGAAACAATACTTTTGTTCCCTGAACGTATAATTTGATATCTCCCGGATTAAAACCTTCTTCACCTTCTGCTCGACAGATAATTGTTCCAGATGAAGACGTTGTTTTAATCCACGCAAAAAAAGATTTAGGGGTTCGAACATCAAGTAAACTTGGATTTTGTATTATTATAAAATCTCCGTCTCCATCAAAACGAAACGCTTTTCCATAATATCCTAAACTTGTTTGTGCAGCATTTCCATATTTTCTCCCATGATTTCCATAACTACTTATATCTCTCGGATCACCGGTTTGATTGATGTCATCCATCCGCATCCATAACTTGCAAGTCTGATTTATATTGACAAACGTATACTGCTGATTTGAATCTGAAGAAGAAACACTAACATTTACATAGGTATTTGAAGTCGTCCCGTTTGGTGGGGTTGGCGGCGAGATAAAAGAAATACTGGGTTTAATAGTATCAATCGTCAGATTCCTGGTTTCAGTGTGATTTTTATTTCCTGCACGGTCGACAGCAAAACCTGCATAATTATAACTTCGATCAGCAAGATTTGTGATATTCGAATACTGTTGATATCGTGAAGCATTGTATAACGCTAAAATTTCACGAGGATGTAATGCTCGATTGAAAACTAACACTTCATCGATACTGCCCGTAAAATAATAATTACTGGATCCGACATTCAGATTTCCAATACAACCCCGGTTACAAGAAGGTATCGGTTCATTTGAAGAGACTGACATAGCAAGAGTTCCATCGATATACAGGAAATAATGATTAGTGGTATTTTTTGAAAAAACGAGGTGATGCCATACTCCATCATTGATATCATCACCTATTAAACTCACGTACCCACCGACATTATCTCCTTTGAGTGCCGCCTCGGTATAGCCATCGTTGGCCATGATGAACAACCAATCATCTAGTGAACCTGTATCCCATTCTGCATAGAGTACATTATTATCTTTGATCGTTGTTGGTTTTACCCACAGTGAAATCGTAAATTGATTATGTACTGCTGCCAATCCTGATGCATTCAGATTAATGTAATCTCCTGTTCCATCAAAACTATATGCTTTTCCATAAAAACCACTGATCGTTTGCGCTGCATTGCCCTGTGGTGAACCATGATGACCATAGGTACTTAGATCTCTGAGTGATCCTTGGATGATATTCCAGGTGATTTTATCCTCATAAAACGATGGAGAACCAGCACCACCGCGAAAGATATATTGTATCCGAAGTTGATTTTGTACATAGCTATATCCAGCAATCGTAATATTCTGCCAACCGGTCGCTAACGTAGCCAGATAGCTATACCCATTTGTCCCATAATTCCATACATAAACGTCAATCGTAGTACCCTCAGAAAGATACACTTTAACCGTGAGCGTCACATTATCTGGATTCGCATTTAAGGGAACAGTTGTATTAATATACAAGATATTTTCTTCATCTTCACAGTCAATATGTGTATCCCAGTTTTCATCATAACCACCATTTGGTAAATCCCCTGACCACATACCTACTTTATGCGCAGAATCCTCGGTATCATCCGCATACAGATAAGACGATGGTGGTTGCACATCATCCATCCGCATCCAAAGAATATTTGATCTGTTAAAATCAACAAAACTATAATGTTGATTGGTATCAGTTGTCGATAGACTGATATTCACCCAGGAGGTGTTGCGGTATGTGTTGTTATCTGGTGTTGGACTACTAAACGAAATACTCGGTTTTGTTGTATCAATCGTTATATTGTATTCTTCGGTTTGATTCCAGTTTCCACCTCGGTCAGGATCATAGCCTCGAAAACGATATGTCCCTTGAGTAAGTCCTGTGAAATTATGGTAATACTGATACAGTGAAGCATTATATAATGATCGAATCTCTGATGGTGCAAGCGCTCGTTTGAAAACAACAACATCATCAACATATCCATTGAGATATCCTCCAAGACTTGAAGTACCAATGTAAAAATCACCGCTTTGAAATGGTGTTTGTCGTTCGCCACTTGCAATAAAAACACCATTCACGTATAATGAAAGATGTGTACCATTAAAAACTGATATCACATGATACCACGTTTGTTTATTTATCGGATAAGCGCCAAAATATTCAAAGTTTTCATCAGGCCAACAGTTAAGTTCTCCAGTATTTCCACTATCATACGAGGTTGCAATAAGCGCAGGACCTCCAAACTCGCCTCCTGCTTGATTGATTGGATAATCCTGATCACCGTTCGTTGGATCACCAATACGATTCCAGTAAATCCATCCACCATAGGTAAAACTTGTTGAAGTTGGGATTACCGCTGAGCGTTTAATATAATCGCCGGAACCATCAAAACGAAACGCTTTCCCAAAATATCCATTCAACGTTTGTTGTGCATCCCCATATTTGGTTCCATGATTCCCACAGGTGCTGAGATCTCGAGGACTCCCCGTACTATTCACGGTATCCATCGGCATCCATAACACCAAATCCTGTTGGAAATCAACAAAACTATAATGTCGGTTCCAGTCAGAGGTTGCCATACTAATATTAATCCAGGTTCTATTGAGATGTGTATTATTTGCTGGTGTTGGATCAACAAACCGAACCGACGGCTTCAGCGCATCAACAGTATACCTATCACTGAGATAACTGAGTTTTTTAATCCACCAATCATATGATGTCGAACTTGAATTTAGATTTTGACCATACCCAGCAAGATACACATTCTCTTTTGAATCAACGGTAACACTTCGAAGGTAATCAGAACCAGTTCCAGTTGAATGCGACATATTCCATTCTCGAACACCCGAGGTACCATTGAAGCGCATCAACCACCAATCATACGTCGATGTGGTTTGATGAATATTATATCCTGCACCAGCAACATACACCTTTCCACACGCATCAGTAGCAACTGAATAACCATAATCAACTCCAGTTTTTCGACCATTGTAGGTTTTATTCCACAGACGAACACCAGTTGAGGTATTAAATTTCATGATCCAGACATCATACGATGAGCTCGTGGTATTCAGATTCTGACCATACCCGGTAATATAGAGATTTTTCTGCACATCAAGTGCGAGTGCGTAGGCTTGATCAGATCCAGTACTCCGACCGTTATAGGTTTTGTTCCATAACCTCGCGCCGGATGAGCCATCGAATTTCATAATCCACCAATCAGATCCAGAAGTTGTGGTATTTAGATTGGCTCCATATCCAGCAACATACACGTATCCTTGAGCATCGGTAAGTACTGACAAAGCTGAATCAGCACCAGTAGTACGACCATTGTAGGTTTTATTCCACAGACGAACACCAGTCGTTCCATGAAACTTCATAATCCAAATATCAGCAGCAGAGGTTGTCGTGTTTAAATTACTCCCATATCCAGCGACATACACATTATCACTGCTGTCAACAGTCACCGCGTATGCATAATCATTGCCAGTAGTACGACCATTGTAGGTTTTATTCCACAGACGAACACCGGTGGTACCATTAAACTTCATAATCCACCAATCAATCCCTGATGTAGTGGTATTTAACTTTTGACCTACTCCTGCAGTATAGACGTTTCCTTTTGAATCAACTGCAACAGAATAAATAATGTCAGTACCACCACTGTGATAGGTTTTATTCCACAAACGAACACCGGTTGATGCATTAAATTTCATCAACCATGCATCGGTCCCTGAGGTCGTCTGGTTGAGATTTGAACCAGATCCCCCAACATATATATTTCCAAATCGATCAGCAACAACCGAATAGGCATAATCACTACCTGTGGTACGACCAGAATAGGTTTTATTCCACGTCTCAAGACGATCATCAGTATTGCTCAGATTATCACACAGTTTGACATACCATGTGGTGTTTTCATTTGCTGGGATCGTCACAGTAATCTTTTGTGGATAACTCGAAACAGTTACATTTGCAGATGTCGCAAAACAAGATTCACGATTTGTATAACTTGCTGCATCTAAACGTTTCGTACTATTTGCAACAAGCAAAACAATGGTACTTGCAGACGAAGCATGAGCATACGCGGTAAACGTAATGTTATAACTACTGCCATACAACGTGGCATCTGTTGAACAATTCAATACCGACAACGGTTGGGTTTTGAACAAATACGTCCTATTTGTCCACGTTCCAGAACCAGAAACATCTGTGGTATTCACCCACCAGGTATATAGCGTATCCGGCTTCAATCCTGACACCGGACAACTCACGGTACTATTTAAGCCATCATTAGAATACGAACCGACATTTGGCCGTGTCGAAATATAGTATCGAATTAGATCTCCATCAGCATCGGTAAGCGTAATATTAAGTTTATTCGTGTTCAATGGAACATTTGTTGATTCATTTCCAGGTATAGGATTACTTTGCGATGGAGGCACATTATAGTAATACGTAACGCGGATTTGAACCTCCCAGACACAAAGATAACTACTACTATGAGTAATGCCCGCATAAACATTACAATCAAGATCAGAAACATTACTCCACGTCCAAGGAGATGGAGCATTCGTATCAGACGTAATATCAGCATACAACGTCCAGGATTTTGACGTATTCACTGTCAATGTTTGATTCGTTCCAGTTCCTTTTGAAAAAATCGGTTGAAGTTTAACTGAAGCATCACCAATTGTCACTGTTTTGTTAGCAAGGGCACGAAGCTGAACTCGAATAATTGAAGAGCTTCCTGCTCCACTACATTGATTTGCAGTTAGCTTTTCAATATCATTATTTACATTTGTCTGAGCGCATGTATTTTCATTAGTATCACACATATAACTCGGATTTTTCCAGGTCGTTTTCTTAGCATCATACCCTGAAAAATAATAGGAAACTGTTGATGTTGCAGTAGGTTCAAAAAAAGTATCATTACACTCAGCGTCTTGGGCAGACCACCAAGTATAGTCAATAGGATCATGAGTAACCCTATTCAAAAGTGCATTTTCAATGTTAATTTCTGGGACAAGATAGGTAACACTCTCATTATACGCACACGTATGGAGCATACCAGTACTGCGAAAACGATGTCGAATCAAATCAGGAGTTAAATCTGGTTCAGCTTCGAGAAGCACGGCAGCAGCACCAGCAACAAAACCAGCACTGAGCGATGTTCCGGAGGCAACACCATGCAGAGTTTGAATATTATCACCTGGAGCAAAAAGATCAAGAGTTGGGTTTTTATTAGCATACTCTGCAATCCACCCATATTGATCAACTGCTGAAACAGAACACACACTTTGAGCACATGCTGGAATACTGATTGCAGTACTGCCATGATTTCCTGCTGCAGCAACAACAAAAATACCACGGTCAACTGCATCGGTACAAAGCTGTGATAGTGGATCTGCATCATAAAAACCGGTATACCCGCAGGTTGATCCAATCGAAAAAAGAATGATATCAGGGTTTTGATCAATACAATACTGGAGTCCTTCTAACACATCAGACATATATCCGTGTCCCTGGGAATCTAACACTTTGGCAACAACAAGGGTCACATTTGGAGCAATTTTTCGAAGAACATCAGCCACCATCGTCCCATGACCATGATCATCAAAAGGTGTATCATCATGGTTGACAAAATCATAACCATACGCATAGGGAATCAGTGACGAATCAACACCGGTATCAAGAAGACAGACGGTAACATTTTTTCCTGAATATGGAATCAAAGGTATGGTAAAGTCATGCAGATCAACAGATCGATCAGCTGGAGCAGCGAGAACCTTAAATGAAGAGTCAACCATAATATCTTGAATCGAATCAACAGTTTTTATCGATTCTAAAAACCGAGAATCAGCAATGCCCGCAATAATCTTTTTTTGAGGAATTTCTGCAGTACAAATAAATCCAGATTGGAGGAGACTTTCTCTATCAGAGCTACAGTCTTGCGTATCATTTCTCAGCTGAATAATCACTCGAAGTGAACCATCATGACTCTCTTGGAGCTGTTTTTGAAGCTCTGAAATCTTTGAAATAACTTCTGAAGTATCCGAAGATGCATCTTGAGATGATGTCCCAAACAATGCAGTATACCATTTGAAAAACCATGAAAATGGATTCCACCAGTCAAACAAAACCATGGTATCAAAATGGGTCGTTGACTCATAGTCAAAAATTCCATCTTGGGAAAAAACAAGATAGCTTATACGAGATCCTGGTACATAATGCACCCATGGTTGAATTGAAAAAACAACATCAACTCGCAGAGTTGGTGATGATAAAAGGAACGGTTTTGAATATGCAACCATCGGTAGAGCAACAAGAGGTTCTGGTAATTTCTTCCGAAACAGTTCGACTGGTAGATCATCAAAAGCGATTTTGTTCGTCTGATATTTTTTATTCATAACCGAGTGGGAATCGACCATGATATCAATAATATCAATACCTGGAGTGTGCAAACAGGCAAAAACAATCGTGTCATTTACCGAACCAGCGATAGTTCTCGACACAATCTTTGTTTTTTCAGAAGAATACTGCATATGTTCCTCATGTTTATCAACAATCTGCAAAATTCTCTGACGTTCACCAGAAGGTTTCTTCAACGGCGGATCCATCACCCAGGCTTCTAACGTCAACGCACCGGTAAGATTCAAACTCGGACTCGAACCACAATCAACAACATCATCAATACCATCAAACTGATCAGCACCATTTAACACAGCACGACCAACAGTACCCTGAACAACACCACCGTACACAGCTCCATCATTATTATACTCTGTTGAATCGTAATGAAGACCGGAGTTTTCCTTGAGATGATGAACCATAGAATATCGATTACTCCACACATCACCAACTGCTTGTTGACTCTCACACTCAGGATTCCCATAATACATATACAAAACCGTATCAATCGAAGCGTAGAGAAGCTGTACTTTGACCCAGACAACAAGCTCACCAGTATTACCATCAAACTTTTCAATCTCATGCGGCTGCACGGTCCGATTCATCCAGTCAACAAAAACAATATCATCACCATCATCCTGAGCATACTGCGCAAGATCACTATCAGCACTCCGATATAAAAGAACAGGAAAGTTTGTTTGTTCTTCAGCAACCTTGGTATGATCAATCACAATTTTCTTACAGTATGACCAATTACAATCCCACCAGGTTAATGGTTCACCAGCAACGTAGGAATATCCACTACGAGTATCTAAAAACTGTGTTCCAAAGAAATAGGTTCCCTGAAAACCTCCAAGAATTAGACAAATGACAATTGCAACCGACAGAATAGCAAGTTTCTTATTCACAACAATTCTCCTCAACAACATCTAGCGTGTTTCGAAGTATCAATTCACCATCACTAAACGGTATTATCTCAAGTGCATCTCCCTGCTTGATGTTATATGCTTCTGCAAGCTGCTTTGGAAGTGCAATGATAATGCTTCGACCAGAACGTCTCGTCCGTCGTACGAGCGACACTATTCAACCCCTCCTCTAAGAACGATTTGTAATATATACCAAAATATATATACATTGTGTTTTTTGTAGATATATTGCTCCGGATTTATTTCATATTATGAAAATGAGAAAAAAATATTATTGTATCCATCCAGGTGAGAATTGAATCCCAAGAATCGTTTTTTCAAAAGAGACCGTTGGTTTGGTTCCGTCAAAAGAAATTATAATCTTATTATTGTTTGGATCGGAAGCAACTGAAAAACGATAAAGATCAGTTGGTTGTCCATCTTTTTTAAATCCTGCTTTCGTTAAAATATCGGTAACTACCTTTTCCCAAAGTTGATAATGCTCTGAAGTTATAGTCAGTGACGTTACAGTTGATAACTGCTCCGCAGCAATATGTTCTCGAAAATAAATTTGGATCGGATACGTTCCATATCCTCCTAGCGAGCTAATTCCTCCCTCCGGGTTGAAATCAACACAATGAATCGAAATCTGTGGCTCAGGTGTTGTTGCCGCAGTGATGGTCGGTTTTGACAGCATGACTGACCCTTCAGATTGTTTCAGGATAATCGCAGTGTTTTCATAGGTATACTCTTGATTTAAAAAATATGCGTTATCTGAAGAATATCGGAAGGAACGAATCTGAGCACTTCTAGTTCCGCCACTAAAAGATATTTCTATTGTGTGGCTTTCTGACAATAATTGTATATGACCATATGCTCTGCTTGAAGAAAGAAAACCAAGCTCCTTACTTCCAAGAGTGATAAAATTAGTTATCGGAATTGTTGATTGTGTTACCACAAGATTATCAACAGCATATTTAAATTGACTGAACTGATTTGCAACTTGACTCATATGTTCTGCTTCTCGTTCTTGCATCCATCGAGGAACATAGATGGTTTGTATAATCGAGATAACACCGATAACTAAACCAACAATCATAACGGCGACAATAATACCTGCAACACCATTTGTATTATCAAACAATGGTATGAACGCTTTTTTTTTCATAGGTTCTCCTCACCTCTCATATTATGTACTACTTGCCCAGTGATGATTATCAAGCATCTTTAAATAATGTTCGGATGACAACATCGTCAAGAATAGCATGACATCCTCCAATAACAAGGGGCTCAGAAGTCGTTACAATAGGAACGCCCATATACGAAGAGTTTTGTTTACTCTCCTCCTGATCTTCAATTCGAAGTGTCAACGTTGCTGTTTGAAAATCATATCGAACTCGGATAAGATAAAAAACAATCAAAGGATTTACCGTGTAATTATTCCAACAAGTAATATTTTGTCCGCCTACGAAAATTGTTGCACGAATTCGTACAACATTATCGGTAACCTGACCGTACACAGCATACGCATTCTTTTTTACAATGAGACCATCAGGTTTATCTGAGTGAGCAATCGGTAGTTTAACGATTTTTACATAACCATTAAAATAAGAATATCCTCCATAAAAAATTGCATACGTTGAATCATGAACCTGAACAATTGAAAACGGAGTTGGATACCCATCAAACGGTGAATTTGGATCAAACTCGGAAAACGAATCAAACGTATCTACGATATTTCCTGTTGTTTGATCGATGCGAATCGTTTTTATTTTTCCACTCCCTGCACGATAAAAAACAGCATATATCCTTTCTCTCAAGTGGAAAATTTGTGGATAAGAAAATCCACCTTCAAATACAAATTGGTCAATCGGAGTTGTCGAGATAAACTTTCCAGTAGTAGTGTTCAGAGCATACACAGTCATCAGACCAGTATGTGGATACTCCCTCCTGGTGTATATTAATGTAATAAAAGATTGCTCATCATGGGCTCCTACTTGGTTTATAGTAAAGAAATTAATTAATGATAGTTGCGAAATAGATAAGAAGTCAATAAATGTAATTGTATTACTCGTAACTGTAAATGTTCGTAAACGGAGTACATAATCCTCATACACTGAACCAAGAACAAAAAGATTGGTATCAGCTATGCGAATTATCGATGGATAATACAAGCTTGAAGGAGTGCCAAATTCAGTTGGTGTTCCATGAAGATTTACTGCTCCTTCATCAGTAAATGAAACTAGTTGAATATATCCAACTGAACCTGATATTCTATACACTAAAGGATATAGTATCTGAGATCCTTGTTGAATACTTGGACCAAGAAAAGGATACATGCCAAAATAGGAAAAATCAAAACTTTGTTTCAAGGTAATTACGATTCCATCATTCGAAATGGTAAATGTTTTGATCCATAAATTACCATTAGCACCTCGGAAGACCACAGCAAACAAATGATTCGAACCAACCGCACGAATATAATTAAAATTTGGAGTTTCAAAGATATTTAAAAGATAAGAACTACTCGGAGATGCTAATCTTCCCAGGGAGATAACATAATTGGTGATAATTTGATTAGATATCACTCCAGAGTTAAATATTCTGATGGTTTTAATATACGCATCATGGTTTAATCCTTGGTGAAATAGCGCATAGATACCTGAACCATCATCCTCTTTTAGTTTATACATAGCATTATTGTCATAAACACAAAATAAACCAAGTGTATGGACACCACGAACCGGATACGTATCATCAATCATCCCCCCAGAACTAAACTGAACTGTTTTAAGTACACCATCATAATTTTTTTGCCGATATACAACACCAAACAAAGAATTACTGATAAGAAAAATTTGAGGTTCATACGGATCAGCATTACTATTAACTCGCAGTTGAATAATGATACTATCTTTTATTGAAGGAGTAATAACGCCGGTATTAACATTTATTTCAATTGTTTTAATTATACAACAATATGTATCTGAAGACCCTGAAGGACCACGATAGACAATAGCGTAGTAACCCATATCCCCAGATCGTTCAAGTTCGATAATATCAGGTTCAAAAAAATGATTGACAGCTGGTTCGAATGTATAACTAGTAATAAGTTGATAATTAGTATCAGTATATCGAAATGTTCTTATTTTTCCAACAATCTGCGAAGAATCCTCTGAAGGTCCACCATAAACAACAGCAATAAGAGGTTCAGAACCATCAGCAACTTTAATAATCTCAGGCGACTGACAATTTCCAGCATCTAATGAATTGTCGCGTAGACTAATTGAATGCACATGAAACTGATTTGGATTTGTCTTTTTTATTTTTATTGTTCGAAATGCCCCATCACCATGCATAAAAGCAACAGTAAAATAATAAAAATTTGCATCCTCTTTTATTTTTAATACTTCTGGTTGAATCGCTTTTCCTTCAGCAAGTGGATTACTCGAATAATTATGAGAAAAGTTACCGATCGTACTCATGAAAGTTAGTGAACCACTACTAGTTACCCGGAATGTCTCAACAATACCTAGATAATTTACTCCAAGTGAATAGACTACAACAAAATAACGACTTTCATCAGAGATACTATCAATGAAATCAATATCTGGATGATAACAACGGGTATGCGCTGATCGAACAATACCTGGGTTTCCTGGTGGTATTTGAATAAAACCAGTATTCGTTATATAAAGTGTTCTCAAGCCAATACCGTTTCCCCCGCCTCGACTCCAAACAAGAACAAATACATTATTTGGGCCTCCAGATCGAATAATCTTTGGATTAAAACAACCAACACCCGACTGATTCTGAAAAACAAAAAAATCAATAAAACAACCATTCGTCGTATTGACTATACTCCCATCATTTCGTATCTTCACAGTTACAAGATAACCATGGGGAGAAGCATTCTGATTTCGACTTACAATAGCATAGATTTTCCCATCACCTGTATCAGAAACAAAAGCAACATCAGCTTCATAACAATCATAGTATCTTGGTCCAAAACTTGATAAACCACCAGCAATATTCGAAACGATCGATCCGACGTTCTTATCAGCATATTCTAATGGCTTCATTTTAAAATCAATTTGAAGATTCTTGGTCAAATCCAATGAATTACTATCAGGAACTTGGACATAATCATCGATTCCATCAAAACTCAAAGCATAATCAGTTGAATATGAATTTTCTCGTTGAACCCATGAGGGACCGATCATACCTGGTTGAAGTGTACCATTATTATAGTTTCTTGTTTGGTCATAAGCAATACGACCAGTTCCTTCATCAAACTTCCAATGGCCAACTATTTCACTTTTTGTGACAAAAATAAGACTATCCCCATATTTAATATATGGTTGATTGTTATAGGTATACGCTATTGCTGCACGAAAACGATACGTGGTTTCAGAATCCAATCCAATAATTTCGAAACCAAAATTTGCAGCAACTGGGCGGTTGTCATCAATATTTGCCGACATCACGTAATTGTGTTGTGGTGGATTTGTAGGATTTTGTGGATCTAAAGGCAACAAGGTATGATCAATCGAGCAATATTGAATCATAACATAACGAGCAGTAAATCGACTAAAATCAATAAAATTATAATATAAAGAAACCGATGCTGTGGTCAGATCAGTTGTAGGATCAACATGTGTTAGAACATAGGGAACATCCCCTTTTTCACCGGTTTGTAAAGTCACATCAAGAATAATCCGATGTGTTGAAATATCCTCAATGCGACCTACAACCTCCATGTTTCCAAGAGAAACACTTTGAGTATAGGTTACCTCGTCACCAATCTTCCAACGATGCTCTGACCCGCTAAAAGCAAAACCATCTGTAGATTCACCAAGAATATACGAGTGTGTCTCTCCAGCAATGATCACCGATACTTTAATTTTTGAAACAAGTTCATCTCCCCCAAGATGACGAAAAACAACAGAATTACCTTCAATAGAACCAACAAGAGTTACCTGTTGGGTTAGCTCATGAGTATAACTTGTCGATACCTGCGTTACCAAAAGATACAATGATGAAAACAATGCGATAGATATCGACAGCAATAAAATAGTTCCAAGTATCTCAGAGACAGCATTATTCTTCTTGAAAAAAACAGATGCTTTTTGTTGTATAAAACATAAAAAATAATGCTTCTTTCTAGGATAAAAAAACCTATGGATTGCCATACCGTTCATCCCACCATTCATTAAATTTTGAACTATGATACGCTATATCAAAAACGTTATCATAAATTTCAAATTCATCATAAAAAGCATTAAAGCCAGACGATCCACAATAATTTCTGCCTATGTAAAAGTTCACTTCTTTAATAACCTCAAGTTCAATCCTTTTCAGTTGTAAAAAACCTCCTGGGAGAGATGGAAGAGAATAAAAAAATGGATTTTGATTCTTATCAAAATAATTCGACAACGTCATAAAACCAGATCCACCCGATTTATATCGGAAAACTATGTAATTCCAACAATCTGAGACGAGAGGAACAGAAACCGTCAATGTGCGATCGCTCGTATCAATTATTGATGCATACACAACATGATCGTACACAGAAATATTGAAAATGTTATACTCTTGTGAATCATATCCAATAATAGTACACATTCTTTTTTCCTGATTAAGAGAAATCAAATGAACAACAGCATCTTCTTCTGGACCTTGTGCTACCAAAAGCAATTTATACGGAGATTCTGACAAATCAACAGGTAAGAACCGAGCAAATAAATAATTTTTTTGTATACTTTTATAAGCATCAATGCTACTGACATCTCCTTTTTGTAGATTGATACGAACTGTTGCTAATTGTAAAAAACCATTACCGAATGGAGAAGTATGAAACATGAATGTATCCTCAAAAACACGAACAAGTGAAATATAACTATTACTTTCAAAGAACTGTATTGTGCTTAAAGAAATTGCCGATCCATCCTCAGAAATTGTGAACACAGCAAAACCACTGAATCCTGGAGCCTCAAGATGTGTATACGTAAGTACGTAGATTTCTCCTTCATGAATAATTGTTGGAAAAGCAAGAGAACCAAAGAGCGAAAAAATCTCAATAGGTCGTTCAATGATTCTTTGAGGGGCCCCTTCAAAAAAAGAATAAGTAATAACAGACGAACCGAATACAAAAGCAAAAATATTAGTAACTTGAGAAATACGAATAACATCACAACCATACTGTGGACAAGGCCCAACATTTGTAATAACATCATAATACTCTGGATCGTTTTGTATAGTTATGGTACCTCCATCGGTAATTTGGCATGATTGAACAACAAAAACAGTTTGTCCAGTATACAAACCTCCATAACATACTATATAACTCTGGTTTTCAAGTGGATACATTTTCGGGTAATATACTTTAGTAATACCAGAAACTGAAGGAACAAACAGCGTAGGCCCATCAAGTAGTGGATGTGTAATTATTCCATTGTCATTGATTTGTACAGTAACAATATACCCTTGAGAAGAGGGCGATCCTGGATTTGTTTGATAGACAATTGCATATACTGTGGTATGAACTCGAAGAATCCTCGGATTAAAACAATCATCAGCAAATTTAAAAACGTCAATGAATACACCTGGCTCGACACCAGTTCCACCAACAGGTCTACCAATCATTGAAAAAATTTTGTTGACAGCAAATGTCTTTATGTATCCTCCGTCGTTCTCCCCTCGACAGACAACCGCATAATAATAGTAATTTGTATCGTGAGAAAGAAGAATTGTATCAGGGGTGAAAAAATTTTGACAACCAACATATGCTGAATCAATTAGTGAAATAGTAACACTTGTTTCAGATATGACAGAAATTGTTAATGTTTTAATAATCCCATTATTATCATCGTTTGAATATGATGAAGAAAGTTTCTTACAAAACATCGCATATAACGGTTGAGGAGTTTCATAGTTTGTATATACAAAAACAGGCCAGCCGATTACTGATTGTTCAACGATAAAATTGTCTCTAACAAGACGAATTCCGTTTAGAGAATAATGATTCATAGTAACATTGATTATATCAAGATATGCGTAATTATTAACCCCTCGAAAGGATACCGCAAAAAAAGCAGAAGATCCAATGATTTGAGATAGCCTTACAATCCGGAATTCACTAAATTGAGAACCTTCAATATCAATAGATGGATATGTTTTTGGACCTAGACTACTATCAATAAAATCATCTCGTGGAGGACTATCAATAACACCAGTATCTGGAATTTCAACGATTACCACCCGCCCGATACTTGCATGTTCATCATCAAGACCTGCATAGTACACAATAGCAAACAAACCAGTATCAGACACCTTAATGATCTGAGGAGTTACACCATTTAAATCATCAAATAAACAAGCATTCAACGAAGAAGTAACGATAGCTCCTGTTGTCGGATTGATGTTAAAGGAACGGAGCCGACCATCATGATCAAAATCCTCGTAGACAACAACAAAGGTATCGGAATCAACCATAGCAATATCAGCAGCATAAACAATTCCTTCATTGTCAGCATCTCCTACTGGAACAGTAGTATACATATTAACATGACTTATTGATGTGATACTACTCCCAGTTTGAGAGATACTAAACGTTTTAACAATTCCCCTGTAATCTGATGTTGCATACACACAGGCAAAAAAATAATTACCTCCAGAAGTACTACAATACACAATATCTGGAACAAAACACACGCTATCTTGACCAGAAAAAACATATTCAGAAATTGGAGTGTCTGAAATATCACCAGCTGCAGAAATTTGAAATGTTTTTATTCTTCCAATATCACTTGGCCCAGTATAAATAACCCCAAAAATATCACCAGAAATATGGAACATTTTCGGATTCTGACATGAACCTAATTCAAAAATAAATACATCAAAATATGTTGTCGTACTATCTTTTGATAAAACCTGACCAGAGAAATCTGTTTTTTTTACCTTAAGGGTTACGATAGCACCTTTCTTTTCTGTTGTTGAACCGGTTCGACCAGCCAACGCAAGGGTAATATTTTCTGACTCTGTTCCAACATAAATACAATCTGTTTCATAAAAACCGATATACGAATTACCAAATGTAGAAAAAGAATTAAAAACATTGTCTGGAACATTACAAAATTTACCATCAGCATGCTCACCAGGTTTAACCCAACCTTCACACGTCATTTGTTCAACAGGGTTTATCAAACCCTGTGATAAATCAATCGATATATAATCATCATATCCATCCAGCTCAAGCGCTGAACCTCCTTTGACCGTATTGTCAGGTACGGTCTGCCATTGAGGCCGAAGAAACATAGGATTGTCAGGATATAATTCACCATGATGTTGATGTGGGCCAGAATCAAACGCAGTAAGCCCTTGTCCTTCATCAAACTTCCAATTTGCAAGAAGATTTGTTAGTGTCGAGAAACTTTGAATCGAAGAACTCAACAATTCAAGGGTTTGTTCAACTCCTTGATCATCACGATAGGTATACTTGATTTGTGCTTGGTAGTGATATCGTGTTCCCATATCAAGATCACCTACAGTCTCATCATAAAAATCCTGGATGGCATCGGTGGAATACCAAGAGGTATAGAATTTATTGTTTGGATCCGCGCTTTTCCAATATATAAACCGAATGTTACGACCACTAAATTCTTGAAATTTAAAATCATACGACATATGAAATATTGCTGATGTCTGAGCAATGCTCGTTGCAGGAAGCGTGGTAACAACCGGCCCAACAGCAGATAATCCTTCCTGGAGAATACTTTTATATATCACTGCATTCACCGAAGGATTAAAAATCGTAACTACAATTTCACTTGCAGCTATCTGATACGAGGGTAATCCAAAAGTCGTAGACAGAGAGGAGTCAAAAGAAAAAGATTCACCGATATCAAACATATTATTCTGATTTACATCGTTTGTACCTAAAAATATTTGTAACGATTGTGTTTTTGTATGTTCACCTACCGCAATTGTTACAATGCAATCTCCAGTAATTGATTCACCACCATAATGATGAATATAGATGACAGGAATGTCAACGGTTCCAAGAAGACTTGTTTTTGGAATACTTTGAGGAAAATAAACTGAAAGAACAGAAAAAACAACTACAGACAATACTATAAAAAGTGCCACGCCAATCGTAACAAGCAACATGGTTCCAACAACTTCAGAAACCCCTCTAGTATCATACCGGAAATCTTTTTGAAACAAACGACGATCCGATTGATACTTCTTCTGTAGAAGAGCTAGTTGTCGCCATTCTTTTTTCATAGTACATCACCGATACGTTTTTAATAATTATTTTTTCCAATTTTTAAATAATCGATATATCCATAGAAAGGACCCATAAAAATATCAACAGGTACAACAACCATCGTACCGTGACCTTGTTTTGTAAATATATTACTACCAACTTGAAAACGCATCTGATTATTCATATATTCTAATGATATCTCTACCCAACCAGATGGCTTATCTGCAACAAGTTCATATTTCACACCACCCATTGTACATATTTCTGCGATGAGAAACGGGCCATTTGCTTTCACTGCAAAAACAGCATTCTTTTCAATGATTACTTGATATCGTATGTCGCACGAAACACGAATTGTCGAAAGAAAACCTTTCACAGTACTAAATAGACCGCCGAAACACATAATCGCAGTATCAGACGACATTGGGATGAGTTTTACAAAACAACCAGGATCAGTATACGTATATCTATCAAGAAGGCAAGGTTGAATATACCCATTTTGATTAATTTTAATGGTACTTACCGTAGAAGTATATGATGGAAGTACAACATACGCAAGAGTATAGAGATCATTTCTCATCGAGATAATCTTCATATCTTGAGCATAAAAAGGACAGATGTATGAATCAATCGTATTTATAGAAAAAGCACCTCGTTCTTGGGAGATATATATGGTTTGAACAAAACTATATCGATCCATTTGAGCCCATGCTTGACTATAACAGATTGCAAAAATACCTGAAGTACTATTTATCGCGATAATATCTGGTTTAAATCCTAATTGATCATATTGAAATGAAGCATTGGCAACAGAATACAATCCAATCTTACCGGTATACGGATTGATATAAAAAATATTAATATTCAGTTGACGTATCGGTACTGTTGAATCACCTCCATAAATCACCGCGTAGTAGTTATCGGTTACATGAATAATGTCAACTTCAGTACAATACGGATACGGCAACTTTCTTGTATCGATTTGAGTCACACCAGAAGGCGAAATCGTTAAAGTAATAATACCACCAGTCTCAATCGGTTTTACTGGATTGTAATGACCGCCAAAACATACAGCATAGATATCTCTTTCAATATGGATCATTGTTGGTTTCCATCCGTAATACGGACCAAGAACTACTTGCTTTGTATCAATCAATGAGATACTTCCTGTCGTTGGGTTGATCAGTAATCGTAGATATGCCCATTGGGGAGTCGCAAAATCACTACTCCCCGCAGCAATAACAATATACATATCATTTGAAATATAATATATACATGGATTTAGATAATAGATATTTTTAGTAATGGTTTTCGTATCTCTAATCCCACCAATAGAACCATCGGTATTTACCTGTACCGTAAAGATATACAGATTTGATGTTGTACCATCAGTGCAAACGATGACAACATCATTAGTAGACCCATAAACAGGAATCATATCTGGAGAATAGCACACATTGTTAAAAAAAGAACCCCCGAAAAGTTTCTGGTCAATACGTTGAATTTTTCCAAAAAAATCATTCGATGAGGCTTCCTCAAATTTCGCTCTAAAATTTACCTTAAACGAATCAGTAACATCAAATTTATGATGATATGGAATAACCACTCGATCATCGACATCTTCATCAAAAAAAACCGCATCATATCCATCCTCTTGTTGATAACTTACATCATACGGAGCTTGAAACGAAGAACCATGAACTTTTGGTTCCATTCCATCGTGTAATAAAGTTTCTTCGGTCGTGAATTGATAGTCTGCTCGTGGAGTAGTATAGGTCCAAAAAATCACAGTCGTACTATGTTTGGTTATCGTTGTTCCAAGAGAATTGATATATTTCAGATGTGCTGAAACACTAATTTGTGTACCCCTTGGAAGACTGCTCAGCTCAGTAGAAATCGTGTTCTTAATCCCGTTTTTCAAAACATATTTTGTATATTCAGTGGTTGCAACGGTATACGTAAAAGACAAAGCATCTTCTCCGGTATACGAAGAAAAAAAATCATAGTTGATAAAATCATAAAAAAGACTTACCGTCGCACGCCATGTCCCATCCACATCCTCAGTAATCGTATTCTCAACAACAGGATTCATAACAACATATGGACTTTCCTGTAGCACCTTGTCAAGAATAACAAGATTATTCTCACGATCCACAATTTTTACATGTACATACGCATCAGGTAATTCTGGCTGCCCCTGATACGTTATCGATTGACCAATCGACCACTGCATAGAAAACGTCTCTCCAACCGTCTTTTTTGTAACAACCTCTGAACCATCTGGATTTTCAGCCGAGCCAGGATACCGAATTGTATAGACAATCTCTACAGAGGGGCTCAGCGCTTCACCACCCTTATGCAACAAGACAATCTTATCATCTTCAACAGCACCAACGATATTAACAAAACGGCGTTCAGGACCCTGCATATTCGCCCAAGGATTTACAATTACTAATGTTAGAACAGAAAAAACAGATACTGCAAAACTAATCATCAGTAACGTTCCAAGTGTCTCAGACACAGCATCAGTAGTTTGTAACTTTTTCAGTATCATTACCTATTCCACCTCAGTAGTGCATTACATTCCTAACAGCAATTTAAACGATAACCATGATATAATAATCATCACAAAAATATGTTTCACACTCGATGTTAATTTTCCATCTTCAAAAACACCAGCAACAACACCAGAACCAATACCCTGCATCAATGTTGCATAATAAAAAATACTTGTAATCTCCTGAATCGAGACGCGAGGACCACCACCCCCCATAACACCCTGCATCCCTGAAGAGCCTTCACCGACCATCGCGGGAATAAAACTCGTACACAAAATCAAAATAATCGCAAGAAACACAAACATACCAACATAAATCACAACAACATAGGAGGCCATACTTGTTTTCCGCTCAGATTCCAACAGTTTAATCTCACGAGCATCCTTTGCAGCAAGATCAAGCACATCAGCAACATTCCCACCACTTTTACTTGCCTCAATGATCAACGAAATTGTCCGACGAATCGATTTCGTATACACCCTGCGAGAAAAATCAACAAGCGCATCAGTAACATTACTCCCCCAAGATACCTGCTGTGAAATCTTCTGAATCTCTGGTGTAAGAATTCCATAATTACCTTTCGAGGCAAACAAAATAGCCTTGGTGAATGTCATACCAGCACGACGTGACTCAGCAAGATCACGGACAAAATCAGGAAAAATAGCATCAATTTTCGAAATCCGTCGCATCCGCATTGCTTCATACATGCCAAAAATCCCAGTACCTGAAAGCATCGCCAGAACAATATAATCCCCAGGATTTAAAAAACCTGGAAAAATCCGAACCAACGTCAAAACCGCTAAGAGAAGAAATACAACAATACAAACAATGGTGACAACAATCACGATTAACCGAGTCTTCTGACCAGTCAAAATAAGATTTTGGAAAAAACCAATCTTTTTTTGAGTATCTGGAACAGATTTTTTTTCTTTTTTCTCAAACATCGATGCTTACGCCCCCTGACACATACCTTTAATCACCACAGCAAAACCCATATGAACCATAGGAACGACCATGAAAATTAAAATATACAAAAACATCGCATTAAAATCCCCGCTGATAATCATCATCAATGGAATCACAATCAACAACAATAAGATACCTGCAACTGCAGCAGTCACATAGCTTTCAGCCATAATTCCCAAGGTTTCAAGCAATTGTTTCTGTGCCTGACGATTCTCCCACATATACTGGTTTGCCTTTGCTAAAAAATATGATCGAAGTGAACCACCGGACGTGACAGTAACTACCATTCCCTGTAAAAATTCTTTAAATTTCTGGGATGGTGTCCGTTCAAGATTCTTTTTAATTGCTGTAAGCAAATCTACTCCAAGTAATGTCACATCACGATAAATCCATGCCGCCTCCTTATTGATCTCTCCGTAAATATCCTGCTTTGAAAGACTTTTAAAAATTTCAGTTGGTGTTACCCCTGCTGATGCCATCGCTGAGATGAAATTACAAGCATATGCTAAATGAACGTTAATATTTTTACTCCGAGCTTTTGCTCTACTTGCGGGTATCTTTAATAAGAGTGCATATGTTAGAGTACCAAAGACACCGGGAAGACTTAGTAACACTCCAACAATCATCAAAGAGAGATTCACATGAGCAACAACAACAAGAATCGCAAGAAAAACAGACATTCCAATCAAACTTCCGATCATAACCAGAATCGATGCAAACATCACATACGAAAGATACGCATCTGTTCGAATCTCCATATGCGCAGATTGCAACATTTTATCAAGTTTCTCAGAAACATTTTTTCGGGCAAAACCACCAAACCACTGATAACAAACCCTCTGATATTTAGTTAACGTCATCATTCCCTCCTCCGAAATCCAATACGTTTCCGCTTCTGAGGAGTACCCTTCGCCCCACCATCTCTAGGATCAGCGACATCGACATTACTTGCAGGGTCAACCACCATTTTCTTTTCATACACAACATCACGTTCAATATTTTTTTTCAGAGTATCTTTTTTCTTCGATAACAACTCGATATCTTCATCATTTCTCACTTTTTGCATCAATTCATCTGGAGTCTCAGCATACCACGCTACAATCTGAGCAACCTCTTTGAAAGAACGGATACCTTTTCGATGCATCCAATTCAAAATATCAACGCGACGTTTAATCTCCTGCATCATTGCTTCCTTATCCATATCATATTGCGATCGAATTCGTTCAAGAATATAGCTTTTCCCAGAATAGATAAATCTATCCTCGATGGGATCCCAACGGAACACCTCATTGGTCAAAATTTCTTTTGTCATTGGATCAATATCAACAATCTCAACAATTTGTTTACATCGACGCACCCGTTTATCCCCAACTTGAGCGCTCACCTGTATTGAAATAATATCAAGCGACTGAAGCATAATTCGAGGAACCTCAATTGGTTTACCTTCCAACCGATGAATTAACGATTTCGTCGAATCAGCATGAAATGTCGAATAGGTTGTATGACCGGTTGCCATTGCTTGAAACAACACATACGCTTCCTGACCACGAATCTCACCAACAAGAATATACTCAGGTCGTTGCCGAAGCGCCGCTTTCATAAGATCAAATAAATCTATCTCACCAACAAACTTATCATGCACAACCTCGCCAAAACCAGAACGAACGACACCAGGAATCCAATTGGGATGCGGCAAATTAATCTCACGAGTTTCTTCAATTGAAACAATTTTTGCTTCTCGAGGAATAAACAACGATAGTGCATTCAATGTTGACGTTTTTCCAGCAGCAGTACCACCAGCAAAAATCGCATTAATACCATGCTCCACAGCAAGCCACATATAAGCAACCATCTCAGGAGACATACTATGATACTCGATCAAATCAGTTGGGGTAATCGGATCAGCACGGAATTTCCGAATCGTAAACGTTGAACCTTTTGCAGTCACTGTTTTACTTAAAGTCATTTGAATACGAGAACCATCAGGCATTGTTGCATCAAGCATCGGCTCAGCAATTGAAATATGCTTGCCACACTTCTGAGCAAGTTTAATAACAAACGCAGATAATTCTTCCTCACTGTCAAATTGTATACTACTCCTCAACGATCCATACTTCTTATGATACAGGAAAATCGAAATATTCGCACCATCACACGAAATATCCTCAATATTCGTATCGCGCATTAACGGATCTATCTTCCCATATCCAAGAAAATCACGGACAACATAATATAAAATTTTTTTCTTAAAAACCTCATCTGCTTTAATATCATAATCATTAATAACTTTTTCAATCTGTTCAACTAAATATTCATCGACACGATCTTTTTCAAGTTCATCTAACCGATGGTCCATAACCTTTAGTAACGTTTCCTGAATAAACTGAACTGATTTTTCCTCATCAGGTGACAGAAATGGTTCGATAACTCGATAATATTTATCTAACGTCTGTGTATTTTTTAAAATCTTGATGTACGTAAACGGTTCATTGACCGCATAAAAATCAAGCTCAACAACAGATTCTTGTACAGCAACATCCTGTTGTGTAAAAGAAACGACACCCTTAGTTCCACACACTGAACACGTTATTTCAACTTGTTGATCTAGTTCACCCTCTACCATATTTTTTGTTTGACAGTTTGGACATATCGCGATTTTCTTCAACATATTCTTACTGCTCACAAGCTATCTTTTGATATCTTTTCTAAGACGGCTCTTGGATTCTCATAATATTGAACAATTAAAGTTGAAACTTTTTTAAATTCACGAATATTTTTCTTGTTGAGCCATTCTAATAATTTTGCACGATTTTTGATTTCTTCGGTCATCTGCTCACGAGAAACATCCTTTTCAGATCGAATCCGTTCAATAATATAGCTTTTCCCAGAATAAATGAACTTATCCTCAACCGGATCCCACCGGAACACTTCATTGGTTAAAATTTCTTTCGTTGTTGGATCAATATCAATGATCTCGATGATTTGTTTACATCGGCGTGCACGTTTATTTTTTACCCGAGAAATCACCTGGATACAGACGATGTCAAGTGCTTGAAGCATAATACGCGGGATGTTAATTGGCTTACCTTCTAACCGATGAATTAAAGACTGGGCTGAATCAGCATGAACTGTTGAATATGTTGTATGACCGGTTGCCATCGCCTGAAACAACACATACGCTTCACGACCACGAATCTCACCAACAAGAATATACTCAGGTCGTTGCCGAAGCGCCGCTTTCATAAGATCATACATATCGATTTCACCGACAACTTTATTACCAACAACCTCGCCAAAACCAGATCGAGCAACACCTGGAATCCAATTTGGATGCGGCAGATTAATCTCACGGGTTTCTTCAATTGAAACAATTTTTGAATCCTGCGGAATAAACAGAGCAATAGCATTTAACACTGATGTTTTTCCAGCAGCAGTACCACCAGCAATGAGTGCATTGATCCCATTTTCAACGGCAAGCCACAGGTAGGCAACCATTTCAGAAGACATGGTATTGAACTCAATGAGATCCGGAGGTGAAAATGGATCTTCTTTGAATTTCCGAATCGTAAACGTAGATCCTTTGCTGGTTACCTCAGTACTCAAGGTCATTTGAATACGAGAACCATCAGGCATGGTTGCATCAAGCATCGGCTCAGCAATTGAAATATGCTTGCCACACTTCTGAGCAAGTTTAATAACAAATGCAGATAATTCCTCTTCACTGTCAAATTGAACGTTACTTTTCAATGAACCATATCGTCGATGATATAAAAAAATTGGTATCTGTGCACCATCACACGAAATATCTTCAATATTTGGATCTTTCATGAGATTTTCAAGACGATCTAAACCAAGGAATTGTTTTTCTAAAAAGTAGATGATCTTCTTTTTTGACTGTTCATTGATGGATAGTTGATAATCATTAATGATGAAATCAATTTTTTCATGTAAATATTTTTTTTCTCCTTTTGCTTCAATTTCAAAAGGCTCTATCGATGTCCGTTGTAATGTTTCTTTAATAAAATTCATAAAATCTATTTCTTCTTGGGTTAACTCAACTTCAACGATGAAATATCGCTTATCCAGGGTTTCTTTTTCACGGATAAGTTCAACATAACAAAAAGGTTCAGAGATTGGATAGAAATCAAGTTCATCCCATGACCCTTCTCGATAGCCATATTTCAGTAATGTTGAATGTTTTAATTGTTGCGCAACATCAGTATAGCGAACAAGACCGTCTGGTTGAAGCTCATCGATCTTAACATGCTGCTGTTTTTCAATTGAACTTGGCGAAATCGGTGTCTTTTCAGCAAATTCTTCGTCAACCTGTGTCCCCCGCAACAACCATTGATCAATCTGTTGAGTTGGTACCTTTGAAGTATCAGATTCCTCATCTGGATCATATGCTCCCTCAGGAATAATGCTTGTTGAAGAAGTCATTTCTTTTTTTCGTTCTTTATATTTCTCAACTTCTTGACCTTTTTGTTCTACTTCTTTTTGCAGCTCAATATTCTGATGCTTATCTTTTTTCGATGTATCCTGACGCACCTGAGGAGGTTTTTTTTCAGGACCAGAAGTATCGTAGTTGACAGTATCGTCAGTTTTATTCAAAACGCTGTCTCCGCTTTGGTTCAATTGAGGAGAAGTTTGTATACGCTCGTTTTGAGCTGGACCTCTGTATTTTTCGACCGCATGATCTATTTTTTCTTGTTTTTTAAAAATTTTAGCCTCCCGAATCTTTTGATCAAGCCATTTTCGTTCTTCACTGCTCCCGCCAATAATCCCGAAAGTAGTATCTGATGCATGAGATTGAGCTTCAGGCTGATTTGCTACGTTATCGTAACCATTTTTGTGTTTTAATGGCAAAGATGATGTTTGGAGATTATTGTCAGATTCCGAAGAAGGCATATCTTTTTGACGTTTGAAACCGATACGTTTTTTGGTTTTAATGTGGGTCGGTTTATCTGTTGTTCTTTGAATCTCATCAGTATATTGGGTGATTGAAGTATGGTCGTTGTTTTTTTTCTTTTTGTTCTTTTTTTCTTTTACGAAAAAAACCGCTGATTCTTTTTTCTTTTGCAATTTTTCTATCTTTTTTCTCTTTTTTTCTTCTTGTTTTTGCTGTTTTTGAAGTAATTTTTTTTGTTTTTTTTCTTCACGACGTTGTATCTTTGCTTCTTTGCGCTTGTTTTTTTCTTGTTTTTGTTGGGTTTGAGTAGGAGTCATTGATTGTCTTCGAACAGATGACTCTTTCTGTTTAATAAAAAACGCACCTGATCGTCCAGAAGGAAAATACGATAGTTTTTGAGGAACTTGTTGTTCATTATTTTCAGATTTCAGTATTGAACTCATGAATATTTTATGTACTGGGGTCCTCAAGGGTTGTGTTCTTTTTTCAACTAATATTCTATCAACTCGTTCTTCAATCGTCTCTGGATGATAATCTGAAGAAGAGAAAGAAGGGATTTTAGATCGAGCTATATCCTCGCTCATTGCATCCCTCCTTTCTTCACACATTCCACGTTTGCATCCCATCCCATTTAATTATCTTTACTAATAGTCTAATAGTACTCTACATCAAACTACCTGGAGTAATTCATAGTTCTTGCATAGATGCATCTCATCAACGCTTTTTGATATCGCTTAACCATATTTATACCTTTCTTTATTTTTCGGAAAAATACTCGAAGTACACCGTATGTATTAACAGAAGAAAAATAGCCTAGAGAGAGACCTTGAAGGAATTCGACCGGATACACCGCACAAACCGCCTCTTCAAAGACTCATACTCGAAAGGACGAAACAAGACATCAAACGTCTCACTCGCCTCTCTAAGCATGATACATTGTGTCAGTAATACTATATAAATGTATGTTGGCAAAAAGTCATGGCGAAAAAAATTCAATGATTATTTATTTGTTTTTTCTTGAATCATATGTGAAACTAAAAAGATACAATCACAATCATGACAACAACATTCGTGAGCTTGTAGTTGTTTGCCGTACTCCCCACGAAGCGCCATTATCTTTTCACTACCGCACTGTGGACATAAAACTTTTTCCATATCTAATAACTCCGAAAAAATTCTACACCTCGTTAGACTAAATAAAAAAAAGACATAAAAATATATCGAATGCAAAAATTCGTGATGAAAAAATATAAACCATGAATTCATATTTCAATACTTTGTGATCAAAAAAACGATTTCTGTTCTCGTTATGTTCTTGTTTTACTGTTCAAGTATACACTCAAATGGATCATGTCAACAAGCCGACCAGCACCCTTCTTTACAAATTGTAAGTCCATCGATAGTCAACGAAAGCGAACACTTTTACATACAAATACTACTTAATATGACACCTCTTGCTAATGCAACAGTTATTTTCAATCAGCACACAAAATATACCAACAGCACAGGATATACGTCGTTTAACGCCCCGAGAGTATTACCAAATGGTATCGCTACGTATCAGATAATAGCGTATACCAGTCGCCTCTCACCAGTATACAAAAATATTTCAATTCTCAACCGACCTCAGCTTTTTGCACTGCTCGAAAGGACCGTAATTCAAGCAAAAAAACCATTTCTTATTACAATTATCGATGACGAAGGCCGTTTAATAGAAGATGCAACAATATCATTTAATAATAAACAAATGAGAACTGACAAAAATGGTTCAATCATACTACTAGCTCCTAACGTAAATAAAAGTAAACTTTTTAATATAACTCTTGAAAAAAATGGCTATATTAATAACACGATACTTATCATTGTTTCACCATTTGGAAGTTCTGAAAATGTTGTAGGTTTGTACGTAAGCATTGGAATTTTTCTTATGCTCTCCATACTATCAAGTGTTCTTCTGATCCAACGATATTTGAAGAAAAAAAAGATAAATCGCAGAAAGTAAAAGTATGTTCTATGTCAACATGTATTGAAAAAAATTTAAATAAAACTATTTGATGTCACCCACTCTATACGGAGAAGAGGAGAGGAAACCCCCTTAAACTATTAAACTACTACTTTTTAACTCTTCATATGATTCCTCTCCCTTCAAACAATTCCAACAATAAAAAAAGACTTTAATAGGTACCATACATATGCATCGTTCTATGAAACCGATTCTCCAAGTAGCACTGGACCTGATTAACGCTGATCGTGCACTCAAGATCGCCTATGAAAGTATTGAAGGCGGAGCAGACTGGATAGAAATAGGAACGCCGTTAATCAAAAGCGAAGGGATGAACATCATTCGAATCATGCGAGAAAAATATCCAACAAAAACAATAATAGCAGACATGAAAACAATGGATACCGGATCTCTTGAAACAGAAATGGCAGCAAAAGCAGGAGCAGACATTATCTGCATTCTCGGAGCAGCTGACAACAGTACGATTATCGATGCAGTGCAATCTGCACGAAAATACGGCATCCAAATAATGATTGACCTCATAAATGTCCCTGATCCAGTGAAGAGAGCACGAGAACTCGAAAAACTTGGAATTCATTACCTCTGTATTCATACTGGTATTGACGAACAAATGAAAGGAAAAAAACCGTTTCAAGTGCTTGAGAAACTTGTAACAAAAACAAATCTCCCCATAGCGGTTGCCGGAGGACTGAATAGTGAAACAGCACCAAAGGCAATACAAAAAGGTGCACAAATCATTATCATCGGTGGTGCAATTACAAAAGCGCATAATATACGAAAGGCAACACAACAGATTAAAAAAGCAATAATAACACAAAAACCGATTCCAACAGAACTGTATAAAAAATATGACAAAAATCAGATACGAGATGCCTTTTCCAAGACAAGTACCTCAAATATTTCAGATGCTATGCACAAACAAGGTGCTCTTATCGGTATTCGACCAATTCGTTGTGGATTTCACCTTGTGGGACAAGCATTAACTGTGAAAACGATTGATGGGGACTGGGCAAAACCTATTGAAGCAATTGATAAAGCAGAACCTGGAAACGTCCTTGTAATTGATGTCAACAGAGGAACCACAGCCATCTGGGGGGAACTGGCAACCTGGAGCGCACAACAAAAAAAATTAGCTGGCGTAGTTATTGATGGAACAGTTCGAGACCTTGAAGATCTTCTGAAATTAAACTTTCCTATCTTTACTCGATATATAGCACCACATGCAGGAGAACCAAAAGGATTTGGAGAGATCGGTGCTGAAATTATCTGCGGCGGTCAGAAAATACGGACTGGAGATTGGATTATTGGCGATGACTCAGGAGTTGTCGTTGTCCCGCAAGAAATCGCCCATGAAATTTGCAACCGAGCTTTAGATATCAGAGAACAAGAAAATAGAATACGGCAGGAAATCAAACAAGGTGGATCACTCGGTAGTGTTCTAAAACTTAAAAAATGGGAGAAAAAAATTGGATGACCCATGTTGTTTTCTTTCAAGATATCGAAAAACTATCAAAGGCACTTACTTTTTTTCATGTTCCTACCTATGAACATCAAACTATTCCAGTTAAACTTCACATGGGAGAAATCAACAATAAAAATTATCCACAACCAGAGTTTGTCCGGAAAGTAGTCACTCTGCTGAAGAACATGAACGCACATCCATTTCTTCTTGATACTACTGTTGCTTATCCCGGTTTACGCAGTACAAAAAAGGGATATCAAAAACTTGCATCTCTGCATGGTTTTACTGAAAAAAAAATCGGATGTCCAGTAATCATTGATACAGTAGGTATATCTACAAAAATAAATGAGTATTGTTTTAATGTGGCAGTTCATCTTGCTGAAGCATCTCATATTTTTTCAATTGCTCATGTGAAAGGACACATCCAGACGGGCATGGGCGGAGCAATTAAAAATTTTGGTATGGGTGGTGTAACAAGGCAGACCAAAATGATGATGCATCACGCAAGTCGACCAAAATATATTCAAACGAATTGTACCTTTTGTGCCGAATGTGAAAAAAATTGTATCTATAACGCAATAAAGGTCGATCAGAAAAACTGGAAATACAACAAACGAAAATGCTTTGGATGCGGAGTATGCGTTGATCATTGTACAACTCAAGCACTACACTATCAGAAAGCAGATCTACAATTTCTTATCGCATGCGCAGCCTATGCGTGTGTTCATGGAAAAAAAGTTCTCTATCTCAATGAACTAAAACGTATCGCGCAAAGCTGTGACTGCGATCCCTTTCCAGGACCATTCATTTGTCCAGATATTGGTTATCTCCTTTCTGACGATCCTGTTGCAATCGATAAAGCCTCCCTCGATCTTATTCATGCACAAAAAAAAGATATTTTTCAAAAAATCAATAACGTCAATCCATACAAACAGATCGAGTTCGGATTCAAACTCGGCCTTGGTAACCCAACGTACGAAATGATTACGATCTGAATCAATTCGAAAAACATATATGTTAGTTTTCTTTGAAGGGGCTGACGTATAGAAGGTATATCGTATGATAGAAACACCACAAAATCAAACGAAACCGAATCAACCAACAGAACCTAAAATTATGAACCGTTGGATCATCGTTTTCGGTGGTATTTTAATCCAACTTGCCTTAGGGGCAATCTATGCCTGGTCAGCATTTACCACACCACTCCAAGGAACGAGCGGTAATCTCAGCGAATATGCATTCACAAAAACAGAAACACAAGCAATCTTCAGCGTTGGTCTTCTATTCTTCGCACTTTTCACTATCATCGGTGGAAGGTTACAAATAAAATATGGCCCCATGAAGGTAGCACTCCTCGGAGGCATCCTCCTTGGATCTGGATATATCCTAGCAAGTCTTGTTGGAGCGAATTTCATCGGTAAACTGATTTGTATTGGAATGATTGCAGGAGCAGGAATTGGATTGGCGTATGTCGTCCCAATTGCAACAGGAGTGAAATGGTTCCCCGATAAGAAAGGACTTGTTAGTGGACTCGCCGTAGCAGGATTTGGCTTTGGAGCATTTATCTGGATTCTTCTTGCAAACCCACCAAGTATTCTTGGATTTTCCGGATTAATCACCAAGCAAATCGGGCAATATACATATACTGTTACAAATGTTGACATGGCATTTCGAATCTATGGCATCGCATTTCTCGTCCTGGTGATTCTCGGATCGCTGGTAATGAAAAATCCACCAGCTGGATGGAAGCCACAAGGATGGAATCCACCACAACAAACAGCACAACAAAAAACAACATTAAATCTGAAACCAAGAGAAATGCTCAAAAATAAACAATTCTATATTTTATGGTTGATGTTCTGCATTGGTGCACTTGCAGGACTCATGGTTATCGGTAATGTCCAAAACTTCGCAAAAAGCCCAACCGACGGTTTTACAGCCCATAATTTCACCATGCAGGAAGCAACTGATTTTGCTGTGATCGGAGCAGCAGTATGCCTTCCAATATTCAACGGAATTGGACGAATCGTGTGGGGACAACTGTCTGATAAAATTGGACGGCGAAAAACATTCATCATTATGTTTCTTTTCCAAGCAGGCATGATGACCATCTTTTTGTATACAACAGAAAACCCTTATTTCTTTTTCATAGCTGCAGCCATAATTGGTTTTAATTTTGGAGCGAATTTTGCATTATTTCCCGCCGCAACTGCTGATTCCTTTGGATCTGAAAATCTTAGTATAAACTATGGTTTTATTTTTACATCTTATGGTGTAGGTGGAATCGTTGGACCAATCCTGGCCGGTATGGTACAAGATGCGAACATGAGCTTTTTATATGCTTTTATTCCTGCAGCAATTCTCTGCCTTATTGCAGCATGTCTTGCACTTATCTACAAAGAAAATGCCAGTCCTGGCACCAAAAAAACATCATAAACAAAAAAACTTTTTTATTTTTTATTCTTTATTTTATTTCAATTTCATGGACTTTCCACTGTTCATCCACCCATAATGTAGTAATGCTTATATTAAAACCCCAGGAGCTCAGAACTTTTCTTGCTTTCGCAAGCTGCTCAAGTTGTAATTCCTTGCAAACCGGATTACCCGCGCAATCATAATGACCAACAACAGCAAGAATCCTAGAACCATGTTTATTGACCGAAATAGAAACTCGATTTTTTATTGAATGAACAAGATCTTGTGGATGCTCTTCTGCAAGGATTTTTATCGGTCCAGGTTCAGTGATCATATCAACAAACTGAACCTGATATTGCTTCTGCATCCACGCAATCACAGGTAATTGAACACGACCGTCCATGCAATTAATTACTGTTGCAAACAAACCTTGATGACCTAAATGTTTTTTTTGAGTTACTCCTTGCGCATGTATTTTCGAATTCATTGATAAACACCTCCAAAATCAAAGTATTAAAACAAATAAAACTTTTTTTTAATGCGAAAAAATCACAATAAAACCTGTGAAGATCATCGCTAAAACAATCAATATAGCGAGTACTTTAACAATCATCAGTTTTAGATTTTTTTTAGTAACGACCTTCATAGGATTCACATCTCACCTCTTTTTAGCTCCAAATAAAACGTATCAAATTTCCGAACAATATTTTTTTGTTTACCATGAATACGTGCTTCTTTCTCAAGGCGAATATATCCATCTTTCACTAAATAATCATCTTTTATAGAATGCGGGATGTTTAAAGGAACATCTGAAAAAGGAATATCGCCAGAGTCTTGTAGCTTTTGAATAATTAGTGATTGATTTTTCTCAAGCCATACTTTAAAGTTTCCACTTTCTTGTTTGAGAGTTGGACCAATCTTCGCAAACACAGGATTAATCTTTGTTATCCTTTCTTCAACATTGGGAGTTCCCACAACAAAATGATGATCTTTCGGATATTTCAATGTCGAAGTAATAAGAGGAGCACTTCGCTGTAACGCATGGATATATCCCTCTGGAGCATACGTTGCTACCCCTGGAAGAGGTGCGTTGAGTGCAATACCCTGTTCACTTTTCCAAGAACGAACCGCTGCAATATACTGTTTCACGATCTCCCCATAGGATTCTTTAACATCATCGACAAGAACTGATGTTGGCCAGTCTAAAAGATGGATACTTTTTCCTTCTTCAAAACGTTTATACCAAACATGATATAATTCTTCGGTTATATGCGGGAAAAACGGAGCGAAAAGTTTCAATAATCCAATACCAACTGTATATACTGTATATCGAATACTTTCACTGTTTTCGTTTTTATATACTGATTCCTTAATCATCTCAAGATAATGATCTGCGAATTCATGCCATAAAAAAAACTCAATTTCTTTCATTGCCGCTGAGTATTCAAAAACATCCATGAGTTGCGTTGTTTTTTCCACAAGTCTACTAAACTTAGTTAAAATCCACACATCAACATCGATGAGATGACGAGGTTTTTTCGGTTTATTTTTTTCAAGAACAGAACCAATAAATTGCTCTACATTCCAAAGTTTCCGTAAGAGTTTAACACCACGGATCACATCTTTTTTCCGAAACGGATTATCCTCTCCCAGAGCGCAACTTGCAGCATAACATCGAAACGCATCAGCACCAAACTCGTCAATAACCTGCAACGGATCAATCACATTACCTAAACTTGCATGCATCGGTGTTCCATCTTCAGAAAGAATAAAACCACCCATCATCACATTCTCAAAAGGTTGTTCACCAGTCAGCAGAGTACATCGTAAAATCGTGTAAAACGCCCACGTCCGAATGATATCATGTGCTTGAGGACGAACCGACATCGGATACAATCGTTTAAAAAGATCGTCGTTTCGATACCAAAACGTATTGTACAGCGGAGAAATTGATGAATCCATCCAAGTGTCAAAAACATCTTCACAACCTTTCAAAGATCCACCACATTTTGGACATGTCTCAACCGGTGGTTTATCAACTGTTGGGTCGACGTAACAATCCTTGATTGATGCGAGTACAACTTCACCACAGTGTACACACTCCCATAACGGAATAGGCGTTGCAAAATACCGCTGCCGACTAATCACCCAATCCCACTCCAACGAATTAACCCATTCAACAAGACGAATTTTCATAAAATCAGGATACCATGACATCTTGTCACTTGCAGCAAGAACAGCTTGTTTAAACGGAATTGTTTTCAAAAACCATTGTTCAGCATTAACGAATTCAACTGGGGTTTTACACCGCCAACATACTCCAACATTTTGATCAAGAGAAACTTGCTTAATGAGAAGATCATGTTTCTTAAGATCATCAAGAACTGCATGGCGAGCATCAGCAATCGTCATACCTGCATATTTTTTACAGATATCGGTCATTTTGCCTTCTTCATTAATACTCATCTCAATAGGGAGCTTATATTTAAAAACCCATTTCAAATCCTCTTTATCACCAATGGTACAAATCATAACAATACCAGTACCAAAGTTCGGATCAACAGCCTCATCTTGAACAATTCTCACCAATTTATCAAAAAGAGGAACTTTCACGGTTTGATCAACTAACCATGCTGCCCGTTCATCAGACGGATGAACCGCAAGTATCTGACATGACGGAAGCATCTCTGGACGAGTGGTCGCAATCTCAACATACATTCCCTGCTTATCTTTTCCAATACCATGATAATTCAATAAAACCTCAGGTTGTATATCGGTGAAATAAAACTTCAGCGTGTTCAGAGAGGTCGATCGAGCAGTATACGTCACTTCTGCATCAGCCATAGCAGTCATACATCGTGGACACCAATTAACCGGGAATCTCCCCTTATAAATATGACCCATTTCATATAATTTCAGGAAAGAGATCTGGGTAATTCTTCGGTAATATTCAGCATCGGTCTGATAATAGATCGACGGATCCATGCTTTCTCCAAGACGAATAAATTGATCAGTCATCGTCTGAATGTTTTCCTGCGCAAACGCAGAACATAGCTTGATGAACTCATGCCGATCAATATCCTTCCGAGTTATGTTGAGTTTGCGTTCAACCCGTTCTTCAATCGGTATACCGTTTACATCAAAACATAAAGGAAAAAAAACATTATACCCTCGCATTCTTTTATAGCGAGCAGCAAAATCAATATGGGTATAATGAACTGCATGACCGGCATGCAATGGCCCTGATGCATACCGCGGAGGAACATCGATACTATATGGTTTTTTCTTACTTTGAAAGTCAAAATGATAAATCTTTTCTTTCTGCCAGTATTGTTGCCATTTTGCCTCAAGAGCCTTCTGATCGTATTCAACCATGGAAAATCACTATATCCAAACTAAAATAACAAAGCGAGAGATGATTTCTACTTATTAATTTTCGGGTG
>JAWABU010000012.1 GCA_038884455.1 Candidatus Thermoplasmatota archaeon
ATCTCCTGTTCTGTTGCATCAAGAAATGCTTTCATTTCAGGATATAACTCAAGCAGCTCTTCTAGTGTTCCTATTCTTCGTGTTCTTTTTGTCATCTTTTCTGGTATCGGAATGCAGGTTTTAAGCACTGGTTCAATGAGAGCAATGTCTCGGTAGACATTGCTTTGGTCCAGATCAAAGAGATATTCAAGGAGACTGTAGGTAATGTACAGTCGATAGTACATCAACAGCATCAGGGCTCGTTCCTTGAGTGGGAGTTTATAGGGTCTTCCTGCACCGATTGCTCGTTTTCTCTTTCTTCGGGTTAATCGTTTCTGTTCATACTGAGTATATCGCTGTTCCAGTTGCGTGTATATTTTGTCAAATTCCTTAGGTGTTAGCCCGGTGAATGTGTGGAACATCCCGGGCTTTCTTGATAATTTTTCATAGGTCAGCATCTCTACATCCCATCCGATGTAGAAGATATATGCTAGGGGTTAAAAATTGCTATTTCGCAAGAGGTCTAGTATCTATCTGGTATATGATCTGGGTTAATATCCATGAAAAATGAGAACAAGTTGTTCGATGATGTTTTCTAGAGTATACTGTGCGAAATTTCCACTGGAGTAAAGTTCTCGGAGGAACTGGAGTTGGCGTTCCCGGATCTCTGTCCATTGGTTGTTACAGCGATCATTTTCGAGTTGGATGAGTTTTTGTTCGATCCATTCGTGATGTACCATGATGTTCAATCCTCTTTGGTTTTTTATGAGCATGATACCATATGCTGAGGCGATACAACAGCTAGTTCCGCGTATTGTTTTAGTTATTCAATACCTATAAGGCAATCTTCTTCGCTTTGATATCCTACGCTTTGGACGATAATGCCGTCGTAGGGTGCTTTGAGGTGAAAATACCACTGTCCGTCTTCTTCAGATTGCCAGTATTCAATGAGCGCTACCATAGATCATTCCTTCCGTGCAGATGAACAAAAGAGCTGTTGTGATATAAAGTATTTCTCAATAAAACATGAAATCTACAGAAATCTATAGAGGCTATAATTTTTCAGTTTCTGCTTTTTATAATAGTGATGTCTTAAGTGTTTAATGTTTCATCATTCGGGATGCTCTATATGCGATTATTTTTGCGATTGAATTTAATAAAAGGACAAGAAGGATAAGGAGGAATGCTGCTGCATAGACTTTTTCAGCAAGAGCAGGGTATTTTGTTCCAAGCTGGAAGTAATTGTAAATGAGATTTGGCATGGATGCCGCAGGAGCGAGAAACGAGGTGACAATATGCGCCGTGTAACCAGCGGTGAACATGACCGCAGCAGTTTCACCGATCGCTCGGCCAATAGAGATGATAATGCCGCTAGAAATCATCGGGGAGGCTGGCGGTAGTATAATATGCTGGATAGTTTGCCATTTCGTTGCACCGAGAGCGTAGGATCCTTCACGATAGTCATTTGGTATACTTTTCAGTGCTTCAATACTACTTCTCAGCATGAGTGGAATGATCATTATCCCTAGTGTTAGACCACCAGCAAGTAAAGAGAATCCGAATCGCAGATATAAGACAAAAAAGATAAAGCCGAATGCGCCGTAGACAATTGATGGTGTACTTGCGAGGGTGTCTGATGCAAAGAGAACTATTTTTGTGAGTTTGTTTTTTGAACTAACGTACTCTTGTGTGTAGATTGCTGCCCCGAGTGCTAGTGGTGTTGCAAATCCAATCGCGATTCCTACGAGAAGAAGAGACCCTATAAATGCGTTTGCAAAACCACCTGAACCCAAGGGTTGGTGGATTTCTCTTTGGATAAGGTACTCAAAGCGTAACGATGCACCACCTTTTACTATGACGTCACCTATGATGAAAAAAAAGAATGATGCGACGAATATAACCGCACCTACAAGTACTATTATTATGATTTTTTCTTGTTGTAGTGCTTTCTTACTTGAGGTCGTAATTGTTTTTGAAAAAAGTGATGGTTTCTTATTTTTTTCCTTTTGTAAAGGCGTATTAATATATTCGATAATGGTAAATTGGTTCTTTTTTTGTGATGCGGTAGTTTTTTCTTTTTTCCTTGTCTCGTAGAGTTGAATAATTTTTTGTTTTATTTCTTGAAGGCATCGCATTTTTCTTGATTTTTGGTTCTTTTCTTTTTGTATGATGTAGATGATGATGTTGAGTAAAAAAATCATGATAAATAGGATAAGGGCAACGGTGAATAGGGCATGTCGTATTACATCAGAGTTGAATCCCCATCCAAGGGTGCTTGCGATGACTGATGACATGGTTCCTGATGGTTCTAAGATTGAATGTGGCATTTTTGTCACGGGTCCCATAATCATGAGTACCGCCATAGTTTCTCCTATCGCTCTTCCTAGTGCAAGAATAATGGAAGCAATGATACCTGATTTTGCTCCAGGGAGAATGATGCGTCTTATGGTTTGCCATCGTGTTGCTCCTAGTGCGTATGATCCTTCTTTTAATTCATTTTTGACTGCTTGAATGGAATCTTGAGATAGCGTAAGAATTATTGGTAGGATCATGATGCTCAGAATGATCGATGCGGTGAGGATAGATTCTCCGAAGAGCGATTCCTGACCGAAGAAGGGAAATATATGATTTCCTAAGATAGGTCCTAGAACTAAAAACCCCCACAGACCATAGATCACTGAAGGTATGCCTGCGAGGAGTTCAAAGAGTGATCTAAGGAATTGCGCTATTCTTTTACGGCAGTATACTGAAAGGTAGATGGCGCAGGCAAGTGCTAATGGGACTGCAAAGAAGATGGCAAGAAAACTTGTTGCAAGTGTTCCAACAATAAATGGTAGTATCCCAAATACGGGTTGTGTCCCAGATCGAAGTAGAGTTATAGTGAGGTTTTGGCGATCACCGGTTACTGCAGTATCTGTCGCTGTTACTGTTAAGAAAAGATTGATTTGTTCGCTTGTATTTGTTTCTATCTCTACAGTTCCTTCCCCAGTGAGTAGTGTTGTGTTTTGATTATGAAATCTTGTGGAAAAACGTGGATTGATGCCTTGTATCTGGAGTTGTAAAGTTTCATCTGAAAGTGTTTTTATGTTTAATCTATATGTTATACTGTTGTTTTTGGATATATATTTTATTGGTGTGTCTATATCGAAAATATTTGGGGCGTCATGGTAAATAAATGTGAAGATGTTTGTATCTTTTATCTCTGGATGAAGTTGGGAGGTTATCGTGGTTATGAGTATGTATGCTCCCTCTATTTCTTTTCCAGTATATGAAAGTCGTGGTGTGAGTATGGCTGTGATGGTTTCATTTGATTGAAGGGTTAGTTGACATGATGAGGTAGTATAGTTCCATTCAATACCTTCTGCTTCTATTGAGGGAGTAAAAATATCTGGTGATTGTATAGTGATTAGGTAGGTGTCTTGTGTTGTCCCTGTATTTTTTATGGTGAGTTGTGGACGTATAGTATCTGCATCTTGGCTGTGCCCATGATGTAGGATATTATCTGGTGTTATGTCGACCCCATGTTGTGTGCAGGTGATGTTTAACATGAACGTGATGTTTTGCGCTGTTGCTAATGAGGTAATAGTGACTGGGCAACTGACTGTTGTTTCTATGGTAGATGTTATTGAAAGGGTTATTTGTTGTGATTCTGATGTGTTTAGAAGGAAATATACTGGTTGTACCTTGATGCTCATTGTTGGTATATCTGGAATGTGTACCTGGTAGTGGTCTGTGGATCCACCGCTGTTTTTTGCATATATGTGAACATGTTTTGTGGTATATGGTTGGATGTAGAGGTCTGTTTCGTTGGTGGATACTGTGAGGTGGTATGGTTGGACTTCGGTGACGAGAGTGATTGTGTTGAAAAGGTCTTCCTGGTAGTATGGTTTCCATTCTGTTCCGGTGATGAAGTCAACAGGGTTGGTATGGGAGAATGTGTGCATTCCTTCATTTGCAACAAAAGCGATGATGAGCATAACGAGGATTGTGGTTGAAATCGAAAAAAATAACAGGATTTTTTTGATTACTCGTTCACCGAGGAAGAAGTATAACAGAAATATGGCTTCAATGATGAGAAGGATGACGAGGAAAAATGCTACAGTGATGGGTTGAGGTTCTTTAGTGAGTTGAAACGTGCTTTTAAATTGGAACAAAAGCATGAGCAGTATTATAAGGAAGAGTTGGAGTTCCCAGAGCATGTAGAAATATCTTCTTGGTTTTTTGGTGAGAATCGGGAGAAATGTTAATGTTTCGAGTAAAAGAAAAATGATGATGAGGAGGAATGAATTAAAACTCAATACAGAGGGGAGAATGATGAAGAAAAAGCTAAGAATTTGTATAACAATTAGTAAAGGTAGTCTTATCTGAATGTTTTTTACCTTCATCTGTAGAGGTGACGTGTTCGTTTTTATATAAAGAAATCACACATAATCTATAATAATCTATATAGAGCATATAGATAAAAAAAAGAGATTTGGACCTCTGAGGAGGTCCATTGTTGTTGTATTTTTGTTATGGTGTCTAGTATTTGCTGATGTATCCGCCTGCTTTGCAGATCTGTGAGTTCATCTCAGGTGCAAGGCAGAAGTCGATGAAGACTTTGATGTCGTTCTGTGGTTGGCCGACGGTGATGAAGTAGAGTTTCTTGGCGCATTCTGTCTGTAAGTTCTTTGCTTGGGTGACAAAGTTGGATGAGGTTGGGTCAACATCGATAGAATCTGCGCTGAGGCGCATTATTGGCATGCGGATACCGCTGGCTGCTTTTGCTACACCATATGCAGCGAATCCAATGCTGTTTCCATCAGCTGCGATTGTGGTAACCATAACCTGGTTGCTTTCAACATGGTTTGCAGTGATTCCAGCTTCTTCAAGAGTCTCTTTGCCGGTGTCAAGGAAGTGTTTTGAGAAGGTGTCTTCGGTCCCTGATACATCAGATCGATCATATATCTTTACTACAGTATTACCTGTGCAGAAATCAGCTGCTTGGTAAGTGTAACCAGAAACAATGACTTCATTGTATTTGGCAATACTTATCGGTACTTCATTCCACTGAATTTTCCCATCAGCAGATTGACCAGTTACTATACCATCTAACTTGGTTATTACATCTGAATATTTCTGTGGTATTGACGTTGTCGTTGCTCCTCCATTCTTATAATAGATCGCACCGATAACATTTTCGTGGATGCTGACGAGTTCAGTTCTGGTAGATGGAACAATGATAACAACCGCATCATATGCTACAACTGTCTCTACGAGTTCTTTTCCGATATCTTTTTGACCATCATTGTTCAGATCAGGGTATTTGGTCTTATCACTGGCTGATAATGGTTTTGAGGACATACCAATATCAATTGCACCGGTCCCGACCGCTGCGATACCAGCACCAGAACCACCTTTCTGAACATTTACCTTATAGTTTGGATTGGCGCCTTGGAAGTACTGAGCAGCGACTGCTCCGAACTCATACACGGTTGTACTACCACCAATGATTAATGATGCCTGTAACTCGCCGGCACCACCGGTTTTTGATTGCACATCTTTCTGCCAGCCGCTCTGCCAGACATAGAACGCACCAGCTGCCCCTACTGCAACGAGTACGAGCATCAAGGTGGCTATGATCGGCGAGACCGCCTGGGCGTTTCGCACTACCCTTTTCATGATTTGTTGTTTTTTATTCATGGTTTTGTTGCCTCCTTTTCAGGTTTTTTGTGTTTTTGTAGTTGGATCCATCCCCCAACACCGTCAGGTTCACAAATCCAAACATTGGCTACGAAAAAAGAAACCCTTCTTTCGCACCCAAGACACAGCAACAAAGTCTTTTTTTAATAAACTTGCTTAAATAAAAAATATAGAGCAAGTACAGAACCCCAAGTCAATGAGAATCACAGGAGACCCTATAGAAACTACATAGACTATGGTTTACTATAGGGTTTCTATACAGCATACTTTAATAGAAAACCTATCATAGAGAATGCTTAGATAATCGAATAAAAAGAACTGTCTGGAGGCATGCCTATACCACGATTTGAAAATATCTCAAAAATGTTCAAAAAACAGGATGAGACTGAACTTCAAGTCACCAAACTCTTAGACACCAAATACCGAGAATTACTGAAAAAGAAAGCAGAAAGCCTTGAAAAACACTTTCTGCCGAAAAGCGAAATCTCAGAAAAACTCATCCAACAAGAAGAAATCAGCTTCATGCGACGAGAATTCGAACGCAACAAAAGCAACGTCAACGTCACCTATCCAATCAACCCACCGTTTGCCTTCGTCAACATACTTTTTGATCAAAAACAAGGTGAATTCAACTATCTGCTCAAAGAACCAAAACTTAAAGACGATGAACTGCAAAAACTTGATCTCATCAAACAGAAAATCGAAACAACCATGGATGAAGAAAACCTTCCTGTTGATGAAGAAGGCATGTTTACCATTTCCAAAGAACTCAAAAGCTACCTTGAAAAACGATTCCTTGATATTATAGATCTGTATGATATTACCATTGATGAACGACGACGACCGATCATGTTGTACTATCTTCAAAAAGAACTCATCGGACTTGGTCGAAGTGATGCGATCATCAAAGACCCATTTGTCGAGGATATCGGCTGCAACGGACCAAAAACACCTTTGTACCTGTATCATCGTGTCTTTGGATCAATGAAAACCAATGTGGTCTACCCAAGCGAACTTGAACTCAACAAATTCATCCTCAAACTAGCTCAAATCTCAGGAAAACACATCAGTGTCTACCAACCAATCCTTGATGCAGTGCTTGCTGACGGTAGTCGAATCAACCTTACCCTCGGCTCAGAAGTCACCAGGAAAGGATCAACCTTTACCATCAGAAAATTCAGCTATGACCCGATATCACCTATCGATCTGCTCAGATTTGGGTCAATATCAACACTTCAACTCGCGTATTTCTGGCATCTCATCGAACATAAAAAATCACTTCTGATGAGCGGAGGAACCGCCAGTGGAAAAACAACCCTTCTCAACGCCTTATGTATGTTCATTAGACCAGAAGACAAAATCGTCAGCATCGAAGACACCCCGGAAATCCACATCGACCATCAAAACTGGATCCAATCAGTCGCCAGAAAAGGATACGGAAAAATGCTTGGAGTTTCTGGCATCTCTGGGATCTCCGGTATCTCAGGAGTATCATCATCTGGTGGTGGACCTGGAACCATCGACATGTTTGATCTTCTCGTCGCAGCACTCCGCCAACGACCTGAGTACATCATCGTTGGTGAAATCAGAGGACGAGAAGCATTTACGCTGTTCCAAGCAATTGCTGTTGGACATTCATCCATGAGCACGGTTCATGCTGGAGGTATTGAAGAACTCCTCCACCGTGTTGAAAACGAACCAATGAACATCCCTCGGGTACTGTTTCAAAGCCTTGATGCAGTTGCCTTCCAAGGTCAAGTTTTTGTCAACGGAAAACGCGTCCGACGGGTTAAAAGTATCGTTGAAATCCTTGAAATCGACCCAGATACCAACAACCTCCTCACCCATGATGCATTCCAATGGAACCCAAAAGGAGATTTTTTCCATTACAGTGGCCGTAGTTTCATCCTTGAACGAATCGCAAAAGAAACCGGCAAAGACATCCAAGACGTCATGAATGAGCTCAAACGAAAAGAACACTACCTTCAACTCATGAATAAACATAGTCTCACCTACTATAAAGATGTGAGCAAAGCAATCAACATGTACTATGTTGACCCTACAAAAGCAACCCTTGAATTAGAAGCAACCCTACGGTAAATATTTCTATGCGCCAAAAAACCAAACCATCAAACCTCAAAAAAAAACAGTATATCAAAATGTTTACAGAGAAGTACAAAGCATTCTGTTTTCGTATCCTTGGAAAATATATCAAACCGACTGAAAAGCCGGGTTCAATCCACGATAAACTCCGGATGGCAAACATGAAATACACACCCGCGGTATTTTATGCAACCATCATTATCACCGCACTCATCACCCTGGGATGCTCACTGCTCGTCTACAGTCTTCTTTTCGTCATCATTCTCGGAAATGAAACCTGGTGGTACTACACCCTTGGGTTAACCGGGTTAACAACCGGGTTAACCATCTTGATGTTTTTTTTCGTCATGAACTCAAAAATATCCTCACGGAAATCACAAATCAACCATGAACTTCCCTATGTCCTCAGTGAACTATCAATTCTTGCAAGCACGGGATTAACTCCGATTAAAATCATGCGGCATATGGCACAACGAAGTGGCGACCCAGCTATGACCTCAGAATTCCGAAAGATCATCTCAAAAATCGACGTCGAAGGAAAAGACATCATCACCGCACTCAGTGAAACCGCAAAAGAAACACCATCTCCTCTCTTCCGAGAAACACTCTGGGATCTCTGCAATATGATGCACCAAGGTGGAGACTTAGATGCATACCTGCGATCCAAAGCAGACATCACCTTGCAGATTAAACGAGACATTCAAAAAGAATTCATCGAAAAACTGGCAACCTACTCAGAAATGTATTCAAGTCTTGTCCTCATTGGCGTCTTATTCCTCGGCATTGCTGCATTCCTCCTCGACGTTATGCAGTCATCCATCGGACCATTAACCGCTGACTCGCTCCTGCTACTGCTCTCCTATGGATTAATCCCAGTTGCCCTCATCATCATAAACTCAATTATAGCTATGGCCTACTCAAAAACCGGGTAATCACCTATGCACACAACAAAAACACTCATCATTATTCTTCTGCTGTTCTTTTTCATCATAACCTTCAGTTCAGCACAAGACGACACCGAGCCACCAACTATTCTTATGATTACACCATTGGATACTGAAACCATTACCAATCAAACACCGCTCATCAAAGTAGAATATGCTGATACCTCAGGGGTCGCACTTGATCGCATCAAACTCTACGTCAACCTCATTGACGTCACCGACTGGGAAGAAACTATAATCACATCCAATTTTATCTCATACCAAGTACCTCAAATTTTAAAACTCAACAACGGCAACCACACTGTCACCATAGAACTTCAAGATATTTACAACAACCGAATCACCAAAACCTGGACGTTCACTGTTGATACCACCCAACAAACAACGAGCGAAGAAGGATTTGATCTCTTTACCATCATTACCTACATCATCTATGGAATGCTCCTCACATTCATCATCTTTATCATAACGATACTGTATTTAAAGAAAACACGACGATTCACATTTAAAAAATTCTTCATCAAACATCCAATTCAAAAAGAGGTCGTCACTCTTTACATACCTCTCCTCATAGGTTTTTTCATCATTGTATTCGGCCTTGCATATACCTCACGAAACCTCACTGAAGCACCATTCATGCCTGAATACCTTTTCACCATCGGTCTTTTCGTCGCACTCCTCCCTTATACCATCGCAGCAATCATCGAACGCCGAACCATCAGCAGATATGAACAAGCTTTTGCACAGTTTCTCTTTGAAATTGCTGAAGCGATGCGTGGAGGACTTGATCCAACCAAAGCAGTCATTGAACTATCAAAAACAAGTAAAGGAATTCTCAAAGATCATCTTCAGAAAGCAGCTGAAAATATTAAACTTGGCAGACCGTTTGATGAAGTTATGACCGTTATGGTTCGACCAATCAAAAGCGAACTTGTCAAACGATATGCAACACTCATCGGCGATGCGTCAAAAATCGGCGGAGAAACATCCCTGGTGATCTACCGAACTGCAAAAGATATGGACGATTTCATCAAAATTAGTCTTGAACGCAGACGACAACTCATCGCACAAATCACCACGATATACATAGCGTTTGCAGTACTTTTAATTATCTTATATCAACTTATTATTATGTTTCCCTCGATGGGTTCAATGAACATCTCACTGCTCGGAGTCACCTCGCTTGAATCCACCGAAACCTCATCAGCGATCAGCAGAATGACGATTGAAACCATGAAACGACGATTCCTCCATCTGATGATCATTAACTCACTTGGTACGGGAACACTCATGGGCATGCTTGTTGATGGAAAAATCAAATACGGATTAATTCATTCATTAATTTTAACAGCTGTATCGATAGTATTCTTCGCAGTACTCATACTATAAAACAATTCAAAAAAGAGAAAACTAAAAAATACTTTTTTTATTCTGTAACTGAGCCTATAAAATCACAATACGGACAACGCAGAACACCGTTTTTTCCATTCAATTCAGAGGTAAATGTTTTATGGCACATCGGACAGGAGATCTTCACCATTGTTTTATCAATGGTATCAGACCCTTCTTCTTTTGGCATGGTTGTCTGAACAGCTGGATCTACCAAAAATTTTGATTCTCCAGAAGACCTATTCTTTTTTTTTAATAGTTTTTTCTTCGTAGTCTGATCCTTTTTAAGAGAAAAACGAGATACCGTATGCTGCGGTTGTTCTTTCTTATCAGGTTTTCTCAAGGGTATCTCTTTTTTAAGAGGGATACATACCATTTCAGTTTGTTGATCCTCAGGAACCGCAAGTTTTTGCTCTTTGATCATGGTCAAAACTTCACTTACGAGAACATCATCAATCATAATACACCGTTTCTTTGCTGCATAATCAATTACGACATCAGCAAGTTTGAGTAAATGACGGGGATTTCCAGCAACTTCAAGATTCATAAACGCTATACCCCCTGGGGTGAACGGATACAATGGATCAACATCATCAACCAACCGTTTTTCCAATAAGCGCTTTGCAATCATTAACTGTGCTTCCTGATCACTCAGCGGCGATAACACAATCTTCCGGTTAATCCGCTCATGCAGCGATTGATGTGATTCCATAAGTGATTCAAAAAACATTTGATCACAGCTAATCATGATCATCACACCAGGGTTAATATGATCAATCAAGACGTGTAACACATGCAAAAACCGATCTGCATCTTCAACCTGTGCGAGATGATGAAAGTCGTTTATCAACAAAAAAGAAGGAATATTCTGATTCAACGCCTCAGCAATTACACGTCCTGCCTTGTCAGGATCATACTGTTTTTCAGCTTTTTTCCGTTTTTTCACCACTGCTTTATACCATTTCGGCGGTGCAAAAACTCGAGAAAAAAACCCAAGTTTCGTCTGCGAAATAATCAGATCAAGAATCCCTTCAACCATCCAACGCGTCTCAAAGGTCATATTTTGAAACACATAAAACGCTTTATTCCGTTTCGCTTCGTTTGCAACCAACAGCAATCTTTCTGTTTTCCCAGCACCAAGACCTCCAAGTACCGCAAGCACAGCTTTGTTTTCCTTGTAAAAAACCTCCTCACGAATTCTTGCAAGATCTTCATCGATACGCTGAGTTACATGGAAGATATCAACATTTTCTAAACTTTCACTTGATAAATCTCGAAATGGGTTACCACTAAGGCCATATCGTTCATATCCTGTCTTCACCATAGTTCGTATTCACATCCTACGTCACACGAGCACGAAGATCAACATTGATTCGTGTGCCATCAAACGTATAATAAATATTCGTTGTAAATGAATTCCGGTTCATCCATTTTGAAATCCGAATGAAACGAGCAATACCGCTCGACGTTTCTTTGGTTAAAAACTGGATAATACCATCAGCAAGATGACCAATCGTTATTTGAACCTTTTCATCAAGCATCCCATACTCCAACGTCAATAAAAGTATGGTGTTATTTTGCTTACAGAGACTATCGAGCTCCTCAAGAATCATCCGAACCTCAGATAATGATTTATCGAGAACAAGATACGAAAAAGAATCGATAATCAACACCACATCTTTTTTCACAAAATCCTTCCAATGCTGATGAGAACGTTCTTCAACTACCTGAAAATGTGACGAACCAGTATACTCCAACAGCTCAGCGCAGATTTCTTCTTTAGCTCGTGATGAGATATAAATAACTTCTTTTTTCTGTTTCTGCGCAAAACCAGCGAGAATCTGAGTAAAAATCGTTTTGATTGGATCAATCGTCCCTTGAATAACAATAATATTACCCTTTGGGATTTCATGAATAAATTGATCTAAACCAGGAATAGAAATCGGAATCCCCATAGTATGCATACCTATATTTTTTATAATATACTGCTCAATAATTATTAAACATATTGAATATAATCTATAGAAACCATACATATCTATATAGAACTATATTCACTGTATACTTTATGAGGTATAATTTTAAGATAGACAAAAAATTAACACACTCTGTATGCAACAATTTCACCATGCCACTCAAGCAGTTTCTATAATTATTGGGGCACTCATGCTTACCGTTATCGTCGTCTCAGCAGCAACCGCATTTGCCGTATTCACCAGCCAGAAACAGAAGGAACTCATGGAAGCAGAATACGCAAAACTCAAACGAGACCTTGAAGAACTTAAAATACTTTCGATATCAAATCCCTCCTATGAATCGACCTCTCAACAATTAAAAAGTATCACCTTCACCATCGCAAACCTCCACGCTGACGACTCGATTATAACATCGCTTCAAATCAACACCAATTATATCCGGCATTTTGTTGTTCAAAGATGCGATACAACACAAGAAGAATGGCAAATATCATCAGCCACTGGAGCATTCCTACTGGGCGGTCTGTATGCTTTAGATTCCACTCCTACACAGAATCCGTATATCTTCTTCGATAAAAACAATGATCATACCTACTCGATAGGAGACATCATTATCGACCTTGATTATGATAACAACGGTATTGACGCACAACCAACGTATACTGATAAAGGTGGACTGATCGCATATGATACCATGAATGAACCGTATATCTTTCGCGATGCTAATGATAATAAAAAATATGACAGTTCAAACGATGATATAATAGACAAAAATCCAGACAACAACGGCAATCCAGCTGCCCCAAACGATGGTAACCCTGGAAAACAACTGTTCCCTGAAATCAACCAACGCTTTAAAATACAATCACGAGAACAAATACTCATCAACATATCAAATATTCAAACTGATGTGTATCTCACCACTCCTATCTATCAAAACGATGCAATCACGTTTTCACTCTATACAAACCTTGGAAAAGAATTCACAAAAACATTCATTCCACCAACAGCAATCATCAAAATCGATGTAGAATCACTACCTGGAGGAAATTCCTATTACGTCCTTGATGGTTCAGCCTCAGATCATCCAGGTGATGGCTATATCATAAAATGGAACTGGAACGTAACCAACATATCGAAACAACCACCAAACAACTATCAACACTTCGCAGGACGAAAAGCCCAGGTTGATCCAAACTTTGGTTTTAACCCAACTACCTACAAATACTGGGTTAACCTCACCGTATCTGATAACTACGGAATGAAAGGGACGACTTCATTTAAATTAGAACCATAAAATTCATCAGGAAATGTTTTTCATATGGCTGCAAGTAAAAAACCAAAGATAACCATTGACGACTTGAATCTCTGGTATGGCGACAAGCAAGCACTTATCAACGTCTCACTTCAAATCCCAGAACACAAAATCACCGCACTTATCGGTCCCTCAGGATGCGGCAAATCAACTCTGATCCGATGTCTCAACCGTATGAACGACATCATCGACGACTGCAAAATCACCGGAAAAGTAATTTTTGACGGACAAAACATCTACGATAAAAATACAAACGTTGTTGAGATACGACGCAAAATTGGCATGGTGTTCCAAAAACCAAACCTCTTCCCAAAAAGTGTTTATGATAACATCGCCTATGGTCCACGAATGCAGGGAGTAACCGATAAAAAAATACTCAACCATCTCGTTGAATATACCTTAAAGAAAGCAGCACTCTGGGATGAAGTCAAAGATCGACTCCATGAATCAGCCATGGGACTCTCAGGAGGACAACAGCAACGACTCTGCATCGCACGAGCACTTGCCATAGAACCAGAAGTTATTCTCATGGATGAACCCTGCAGCGCACTTGATCCGATCGCAACAGCTAAAATCGAAGACCTCATGAACGATCTCAAAAAGGAGTACACTGTCGTCATCGTTACCCATAACATGCAACAAGCAGCACGTATCAGTGACTACGCCGCATATATGTATCTCGGAAAAATGATCGAATTTGATCAGACAAAAAATATTTTTGAAAAACCCAAAGAAGAACTCACTCAAAAATACGTCACCGGACGATTCGGATAAAAAATGATAACTATGTACTATCATGTGGTTTCTGAAAAAGGAACAAAACGACCAGAAAATGAAGATAGCTATATCATTGAACAAAATAACAACTACATTTTGTTTGCTATTGCAGATGGTGTCGGCGGATTACCCGGGGGAAAAAAAGCAAGTACTACTGCACTCCAAAGCTTTCAGAGCATTCTAAAAACACATACATCAATAGATTTACTCAACTCAATTGAACAAGTTCATCGATCAATTCTCATGGAAGGAGAAAAACAACAAAAACAAATGGCAACCACTATTGTAGCATGTCTCATTGACCGAACATCAGGAAAAGCATTGATAACTCATGTCGGCGATAGCCGAGCATACATCATCGACGACACCATATGGAAAACCAAAGATCATACTCTTGTTCAGGAACTTGTTGATCTTGGCATCATTACTGAAGAGCAAGCTCTCACCCATCCTGAACGACACCGGATCACGCAAGCATTAGGAATCACCCAACAATTACATCTACAACTTCACAGAAAACTCATTAACGACTCGATACTTCTCCTGTGTTCAGATGGACTCAGTGACTTTGTCCCTGATGCAGAACTTGCGGCAATCGCACGAGGGTACGAACCAAAAGAAGCATGTCAAAAACTCGTTGAAAAAGCACGAAAAAACGGGAGTACCGATGATATCACTGTTCTAATAGCACATATCAAAAACCAACAAAAAAATAATTTTTTTTAATATTGTTCAAGTGACTGAACCCGAACTATATGCGCTAAACAACTATTCATCTTAATATGTTCAATTGCAACAAGGCAATCTTCTTCTGATGTATATGGATCACTCTGCAGTAACAACGAACCATCAGCAGCTTTTAATTGAAAAATCCATTCATCCTCACGAAAACAACCATATTCAAATCGTGGTTTTTTTACGGTTTTATCAGATTTTCTCAAATGTTTCATCATACAACCAAGATCATCATCAACGAACAATAAGAAAAGGATTTGCTGTAGAAAAACAATAAATTGACATGACATACATAGTACGCAATACATCTATAGAAAAAACAATGCTCTATATACTTTATTGGACAAATTAATAAAAACAACTAAACAAATATCAAAAATATGACGATGCTGCTCTCCAAGGAAAGTACGTCGTATTAATGTGCATCCCGTCCACCTCACCTCCTCCTCCTTCGTACTTTCCTGTCTTTTTTTACTCAACAAGAACTTCCAAGGGCATCCCAAAGATTTTTTCAAACGCCTCACAATCAGCAGAAACACTCCACCGTTCTAACTCACACTGACCATCAACACAGGACAGAATCAATGAAAGAGTATCTTTTTTCCCTTGTTTCAAACGCACGTTTCGAACAAGATGTGCATGACTACGATCAAGTTTTTCTGCTAATCGAAGAATAAACGATAGAACTGAGACAAGCTGCTGATCTTTTCGACTTAGTTGCGTCATCATGAAATCCTTCTTTTTCGGCAATTTTTTCCGATGATATCGAACAATGGTCGCCATGATTTCAATCTCGGTTTGATCAAATCCTAACAACTCTGCATTATTAATAATATAATGAGAATGCAGATGATGACTTCTAAAAGATATGAAATTCCCGATATCATGCAACACTGAGGCATACCGCAACAACTCCAATTCAGCATCACCGTACGTATGAAGGCGCAGTTTCTTCGTTTGTTCAAACAATTGAATTGCGATACTTTCAACAGTTCGAGCATGCGTCATATTCACATTAAAGAGCTTTGCAAGTTGTAGAACACTGCTCTCACGAACTGATAAGGTGGTCCGGTGTGTATATCCCTCATGTCGTTCTAAATAATCAATAATCATACCATGGCGAAGATCTCGATAACTAACGATAAGTTCTTTGATGTTAAAATCTTCCATAAAACAGTCAAGAATTACAGCACCTGGAATAATAATATCTGCACGTTCAGGATTAATCCCTGGAACCTCCCGGCGTTTATTCAATGGAATGGTACATAACATCTGAATTGTTTTTTTCAATTCTTTATAATTTAACGTCAGATTGTTTTTGATGATATCATGACCATGATACTTAGCGGTGATTTCAGCAAGATTGATAATTGTCCCAGAACTTCCTATTGCCATCTGGATGAGTTGTGGATTCACCCGTTCAATAACACGAATCATTTTCTTTTTTACAAATCGTTTCATATCATTATACACAGCCTCAGATATTGGCTTCTCTACGCTATCTGATAAAAAAATATCTTTGAGTCGAATAGCTCCAAGACCAAGGCTTTCTAAATCAAAAAAGTTTTTTTGATCACCGATGATAATCTCGGTACTTCCCCCACCAATATCAATAAAAACCGCGATATTGTTTTGAAGATGTACGCCACTAGAAAGTCCAAAATAGATCAATCGAGCTTCCTCTTTTCCAGAGATAATACGAACGTCAACATTTGCCTCTGAGGATAAACGTTGAATAAAATCAAGACGATTGTATGCTTCACGAGCTGTTGATGTTGCAACCGCATGAATCTCAGAGGAACCAAAGCCTTTTGCCGCTTCAACAAATTTTTTCACCACTAATACGGCATAGTCAATTGTTTTCTGATTGATATATCCTGTCTTGAAAACTTTTTCACCGAGTCGAACAGATTCTTTTTCCTCACGTAGAATCGCATACGACTGATTCGGATTAATACGAACAATAATCAACCGTATTGAATTTGTTCCTATGTCAATAAAGGAAACGACTTTACCGGTCTGCTGTTCAGACGAGGTCGGCAACGAAGCTCCAACGTCCGGTTGAACATTTTTTCGAATAAATCCTTTTTTTTGTCGACTGCTTTTATTTCTAATTCTCCTATCCCCTCCATGAGACATTCAATGATCACCTTCTGCTCATAACAAACAATCTGAATATCATGAATCACCGAGGAATGTGATACATCTAACGCATCAGCAACACGTAAGAGTGCTGCTAAATATCGTACCTTTTTTTGATCCTCAGAACATAACTCGGTGAAAGGATAATGGGTGCTCTGTGGCAGTTTTTTTCGATGATACCGAGCAATACACCCGATGATATACCGTTCACGCGTTGAAAATGGAAGTTTCTGATTATTCAAAATTAGTTTTAACGATGCTTTATGATGACCAACCTGACCAAGCGACCAACCGATATCATGCAGGAAACCAGCACATTCTAGATAATACCGTTCTTTTTCTCCAAGACCATGGAGGTCTTGTAAGGCATCAAATAACCGCAATGAAAGCAAGGTTACCTGTTTTGAGTGACGAGGATATTGATCATAGTGGATAGCAATTTTTTCCACAATTTTTTTCTTCTTTGTTTGGTTCATCTGAGAACGAAATGAATTAAAAAACATCTTTCTCCGATGTGTACTTTCGTAGTGTTCCTCCTCTTCAAGAATCACGTCTAATGAAACACCTCGCAGAAACATCTGCGCAAACGATTCAGGTAGTTTTTTTTGCCGGATCGCCTCAGCCGCAGCTATCACATCATATTCAACAAGCCGCTGCTGAACCGAAAATGGATAGGTATCCACAATCATATACATAGCTCGAGCATCATAATTGCCAGGTCGCCCAACACTACCCGGATTGAGAAATAACACATTTTTAAACGATTTATTCAGGAAAACATGAGAATGACCGGTGATAATCACATGCGCTCGAGCGATTTCAACTTGTTTCTGCAGATAACTGTCAGGAGATGTTTTTTCGATAGCCTCATGCTGTGACTCAGGGGTACCGTGATACATCGCAAAAATTTTTTCACCAATCATAAAACGTGACTCTTTTGGTAATTTCTTTAAAAAATCGATGTTCTCTTTTGATAAATTCACCCGAGCGTAATGACGAGCGATTTCCTTCACATTATCGTTTTTTATAAGAGATTTTGCTTTATAGTGCAACACCTCATCGTCATAATTTCCTAAAATATGAAAACCAGGGAGTTCTCTTAAACACGACACGACTTCATCAGGATATGCACCATATCCAACAGCATCACCTGCATGGAAAAAAAGTGAAACCTTTTGTTCTTGTGCATCTCGAATAACCGCTGAAAGAGCATGTAGATTCCCATGCACATCAGAAAGAAACGCAAGCCTCGTCCGATACTCTGTGGGAAAAATAAAACGATACGTGACAAAATCAGAAAACTCATCAAACCATTTACTGTCCCTCAGCTGATGCCAGGTGGTAGTAAGTTCTGCAAATTGTTCCTGTCGTTTTTCTCGAATATAATACAGAAACAATAACAGTCCTCGTTCTATATTGGTGATGGTCTCAATTGGTATTTTGTTGAGTAACATTTTTTCTTTTTCAACGTCAATAAAAGTCGGGATGTATTCAATCCACACGTCATAATCATGCAGTAATCCTAAACTGTCCTGGAGATTTTTCACCACATCAAGCTTATTTTTTACTAACTCATCTGCATAGAGTGGTTGAAAAATTTCAAGCGTGTACCGCAGTCGTTTTGCGGCAATTCGTAGTTTATGATGTTTTTTAACCGCGGTTTCATCTTCAAGACAGGAACTTAGTTTTATGAATTCCTTATATCTCTTTTTAATTCTTTTATGCGCGTCGATAAAAATATCTACCGGGAGATCTCCTATCTCAAACTTTTGAGAACAATCATACAACTTTGAACATGCATCCTTCATCTCACAAAGAATATTGTGTTGTTTTAACTCATCCAGCGTTTTTTCAACAGATTTCTGGAGCTCCTCTCGATACTGACGATGATGCTGTACAAGATATTCTACACCTGGGCGCATATTTTCTTCAGGAAGTTTTAACAGCAGTTGAGCTAGAAATTCTATTTGAACGTCAGTATCACGAGCAACGCCAAGTGATCGAGTGATGTTTTTAATAGCAGTGTTCCATCGTTTCCATTCTGAAGCTGAAAAAACATCTTTAAATACGAATAGAGCAGCACGAATACGCCGAGATGTCACCCGGAGCTTATGAACAAATTCTATATCATGTTCTTGATAACCGCTTTGAATGATCTGTTCCATCGTTTCAACAAAGCGATTCAGCGATGCTCCGGCAAACCGTGTATCATATCGATCTGGTGATGTTCTATCCTCTGATGACATAAGAACTGTTTCGTGATTATTCACGTTCATGCCATATGCCTCGATGATCCACTAACCATTGTTGAGAATTCAACATTTCTTTATCATCTGTTGGATGGACCCGCACGTACACGCCATCAGGAAGTAAACGACGGGCTTTAACGGTGTCCTTCAGATGAATCTGCAACATATGGGTAAGAATCGCTTTCCGTAATCGGGGATCAGGAACAGGAAATAACACCTCAACACGGCGATCAAGATTCCGAGGCATCATATCAGCACTTCCGATGATCAGTTCATCATTTCCTCCATTTCTAAAATAATACATCCGAGCATGCTCTAAAAATCGTCCGATAATTGATATTTCAGTAATATTTTCGCTAATATCCTTAATTCCTGGTCGAAGACAACATAATCCTCGAACATTCAAATCAATTTTAACACCGGCCATTGACGCACGGTATAATGCTTTGATAATCTCAGCGTCGACAAGTCCATTCATCTTCAACGCAATATATCCATTTCCTTCTTTTTTATGAATCTCAATCTCACGTTCAATACGACGGATCATCTCGCGACGGATCATCTTCGGAGCGACAATCAACGTTGAATATTCATCCTTAGAGGAATACCCAGTTAATGAGTTAAACAGATCAGAAAGATCAGCACCAACAGCAGGATTACACGTAAAATATCCTAAATCTCCATACACCCGTGCAGTAATCTCATTGTAATTACCAGTGCCAATATGACAAAAACGAATAATCTTATCTCCTTCTTTCTTCACCACTAAACAAATTTTTGCATGAACCTTTAAATCAACTAATCCATACACAACATGGACTCCGGCTTGTTCTAACGACCGCGCCCAGTTGATGTTATTTTCTTCATCAAATTTTGCTTTTAATTCAACAAGCACCGTCACGTCTTTACCATTTTGCCGAGCCTCCATAAGGACGTCAATGATTGGAGATTTCTTTGCAATACGATACATCGTAATTTTAATTGCTAACACATTGCGATCATTTGCTGCTTGTTTCAAAAAATTAATAAAAATATTGAAACTGTCATAGGGATGATAGAGGACAAAATCTTTTTTTGTCAGTGCATCTAAAATATTTCTATCTTCGCGAAGCTCAGGAGGGGTAAACGGTAAAAATGGCGTATCCTTCAATGCAGGTCGATCAATCCGTAACAACTGCCAGAGATCAACCAATCCAAGCGGTCGGTTCACTGGATAGACAAAATCGTGAGATAGTCCAAGATTTTTCATAAAAAGAGCTTGGAGTTGCTGCGGCATTGACCCATCGACCATAAGGCAAACAGGAGAGCCAACCTTCCGGGTCTCGATACTTTCTTCAATGGCTGTTAATAAATCTGCTGCTTGATCCATTGAAATTGAAATCTCTGCATCACGAATGACTCGAAAACTATATGCTCCAACGATGTCTAAGCCAGGGAATAACACTTCTAAATTTGTTGCAATTAAATCTTCAAGCAATACATACTCCAAAGGAATTACTTCTTGTTCATTGTGAAGTTGATTTTTTTCTTCATTTTGCTCACTTGGAACAGGCACGAAACGAGGAAACAAATCTGAAGATATTTTTACACGCGCATATTTCTCCTGGTTTTTTGCATCTCTGATAACGACTGCAAGATTTAAACTTAGATTAGATAAAAAAGGAAAAGGATGTGAAAAATCTAAAGCAAGTGGTGTTAATGTTGGGAAAATCATCTGTTCAAAATATTTTTTCAACGCTGTTTTTTGTTTTTTTGAAAGCTTCTGAACCTTTTTTATATAGATTCCTTCTTTTTCTAAGTCTGAAACGATTTCATTCCAGCAGTTCTCATATCGTTCAAAGAGCTGCGATACCTCTTTTCTGATTGTTTTTAGTTGTTCAGTCGTTGTCATACCATCAAGGGGAACTTTTAAAGCACCTCGAGATAATTGACGTTTCAAACCAGACACCCGTACCATGAAAAACTCATCGATATTACTCCCGCAGATAGCTAAAAATTTTGCTCGTTCCAGTAACGGATGAGTTTTATCGCACGCCTCTTCAAAAATACGTTCATTGAGCCGGAGCCAACTCAACTCTCGGTTAATATACAATGCAGGATCATCGAGTACGTTATCTTGAACGCTGCGTTGTTCTAATTGATCTTCAAGTTCATCAATCGGTATAACTTTTTTCTGGATGAGACTTAACTCAGGATCTTCGTTCATTTTTAATGAATCTCGGTTCATAGTGATCAATACCAACTCTACATACCAATGATAATTTTAAATGTATTGAACATAGTCTATATAGAGATGACATGTATTGAATTTCTGTCTTTTTTTGAATAGTATTGAACAACATCATAAAAATTCCAGGGTTTGCAATCTGCTTTGTTAAACCCTAACTTCCGAGCGCACTCATAGATACTTGTTTTGGTTTCCGCCTCAATTTCAAGAAACGGAGGAATATATGAAAATTCATCCGTGTGAATATCTATCTCACAGAGGATATTATTATATTTGTAACTGATACGGTGCTTATGAACTGTTAATAATTGTTGAAATCCAAGATATTCTAAGATTGTTTTCATATTCTCAAAATCTGAGATTTCCACTTCGTATTCCTGCATGACCTTCATGGATATATCATGCACCGATTGTTTTAACGTAAGCAAGGTCTTTGATCCTTTTTTCCTCAAACGTAATAGATTTTTATTTTTTGTTAATCGCTGATCTGGAAAATCAAAAAAAACAGTAACAATCAAACCATCGAATATCTTTTGTGCTCCGAGGGATAATAATTTTTGTTCTACAATTTTTTGATTGATCTCAAGAATTTTTACTTCGATTTCTTTCATATCATATCCAAGAATCGAAAAAGTTATTAAATATATATCGAAAATAAGCTATTTATCTTCACCACTGAGATAGTTAATAACTGTTTCAGAAATATTTTCAGAATATTCTCCAATTCTTCGGATACTTTCTGTAAGATAACCGACTGAGAGTGCAACAGAACTTCTTTGTTTCAATGCAAGCGTATTAATTTCAGCACAGAGATTTTCTAATTTTTCGACAGTTTCTATATTGTCATTTGATGCCTTAATATCTTTTCTAAAAAAAGAGGTGATACTTTTGTTAAATATTTCAAGCGAGAGCATTGCAGCCTGAATGATCTGTTCCATATTTTTTTTATCAAGATTACTTTCAAGAACTGTTGGAATGTTTTCTGATATTTTAACAGTATGGTCACCGATCCGTTCAATAATCCTGCTAATCAAATAGCAGGTTGACGAAAATTTTGTAGTAATATTCATTTTTTCAGCAAGATTTACATTTTGTAAGAGGATATTATGCTGGCGAGCAACAAGCCAGTTTAACCGGTCAACTTCATTTTCACGAGAAATAATTTCTTGTGCAATCTCGCTATTTCTAATTTGTAATGCACGAATAGCATCTTCATGCATTCCTTTTACAATAATATGCATTCTTTTAATAGTTCTATCAAAAGGCATTTCTGTTGGATTAAGAAGATCTTTTAGGACAACCATAGTATCTGTTTCTTCAACAACTTCCTGACCGATTGCCATTTGCGTAAACGTACGAATAACGCGCCGAATCGAAGGGGACATACGATGTTGTGTTGTTATTTTTATGAGTGTAAAACCAGCGATATACGCTCCAATAAGACGGCGAAGTAAGAAATTTTGTTGACTTTCTTCAGGTATATTGATTTCTTTAATTTTTTGTATAGATTCTTGCGTCATCTTTGGGGTGATCAAAAGCGTTCCATCAGATTGCATAAAAATACCTAGTGGATCATTTTTTTTGATTTTTAATGACTTAATCCATTCTTTGGGTAGGGTCATAACATACGAAGATCCACCGGTAACTTGCACACGTCGAACATCCATAAGTATTCTCATTCCTATAGATACATCAGGTATTAATAAAATTTTCTATAGCACTATATTGAAATTATATTTCTATATATAACAATATAGTATATGTAGGTAAAGTATATATTAATTTGAAAAGGTGTAAGGTTGGGTGATTTATATAAACGATAACAACAAATTTGGAAAAATGTTAGTGATAAGCCTTATAGCAACCCTGCTGATAGCTGTCGTCGCACTCAGCGGTTGCACCGGACCAGAAACAACTCCCGAAAAACCAGAGACATTAGCAATCGTTGTCGTCGGCCGTGACAGCGCATCGGGAACCAGAGAATTCTTCTGGGAACACGTCATGAAAAAAGAAAATTTCACAACCACAATGCTTGAAAAAAATTCAAACGGAGCAGTCTATCAAACCGTTTCATCAACAAAAGGAGCAATAGGGTATGTAGGTCTTGGATATCTCGATGAAAACGTAAAAGCACTAAAAATCAACGGCGTTGAACCAACCATAGCAAATGTCATCGCAGGTACCTATCCAATATCACGAGCTCTCAATATGTTTACCAATGGAGAACCAACTGGAATAGCAGCAGAATTTCTCAAATATCTCGACAGCGATGAAGGCCAAGCAATTGTAGAAAAAGAGGGTTTCGTCCCAAAAACTTCAACAGGAGCATACAGCAAAACAGAAGGTCTTACAGGTAGTATTACTATTGTCGGCTCAACAACCGTATTACCGATTGCTCAACTAGCTGCAGAAGAATTCAACGATCTGTATGGAGCAACCCTCGTAGCAGTCAGTGGAGGAGGATCCAGCGTTGGTATACAATCAGTCGGCGAAGGTTCAGCAACAATTGGTATGGCATCTCGAGAACTCAAATCAAGTGAAGCAACAAAATACCCAAACCTCGTCAAACATGTTGTATGTAACGATGGAATCGCGATCATTGTCCATCCAACGAATAATTATGTCAATGATCTAACCCTAGAACAACTGAAATCGATATATAAAGGAATAAACACAACCTGGAATGAGTTTATCTAATCAGTATCTTAGACGGTGGATACGACTATCTGAAATTTCCGTATCCACTTTTTAATTTTAATATACATAGAACAGATTTTGGGAGAAACACCAAAAATGAAGAATGTTCATAAAGGAGGAACGCCTTCTCACTCACCAAAAAAAAATTTTAAAGAAAAGAGTATCAAATCAATTTTCTTCATTGCAGCAATTTTTGGTGTTTTTGTCATATTTTCCATTCTCCTGTTTCTTTTCAAAGAAGCATATCCACTACCAACAGATATATGGAGTTTTCTCTCAGGAACCAAATGGAGCCCAACAGAATCACTCCTTTTTGGCACGTATCCCCTGATCATTGGAACCCTTCTAGTAACCTTAGGAGCAATGATCATAGCAATACCAATCAGTATTGGAGGAGCAATATTTATTGCTGAACTTGCATCAAGCAGACTTAGATCATTCATAAAACCAGCAATAGAACTCCTCGCAGGCATACCATCCGTTGTCTATGGTTTTTTTGGATTAATCATACTAACCACTTGGATAAAAGACTTTTTTGGTGTACCTACGGGAGAAACATGGCTTGCCGGTTCAATTATTCTTGGAATCATGGCAATTCCTACGATCACCACCGTCGCAGAAGATGCAATCAAAGCGGTACCTCGCGAACACCGAGAAGGTTCTCTCGCGATGGGAGCTACCCGTTGGCAAACCATAAGTAAAGTGGTCATACCATCAGCTTTATCTGGAATCACTGCTGCAATAATTCTCGGAATCGGCCGAGCCGTCGGAGAAACGATGGCAATCCTTATGGTCTGTGGAAACGCAGCTATCATTCCAACACCACTCTGGAATACCTTTTCACCAATACGAACTCTTACCTCAACACTTGGAATAGAAACCGCAGAAGTTCCTGTCGGCAGTGCACATTATCATGCATTATTTGGTATCGCTGTTCTTCTCTTGATTATCACCCTGTTCATTAACCTTACAGCAATCTATCTCTTAGGATCTATTCAAAAAAAACATTCAGCAACCCACTTCAAACAAAGATCATTACTTTATATCACCATACGTGACAAATTGAAAAAACTTTCAATATCATTCGTAATACTGGTGCTCATAGGTCTCTGCTATCTCATTCTTGGTATTTTGATAGCCTCAGTACTTGTTATTGCATCAGGTTTCTTGCTCTACTATCGAAAAAAAATTTCAGAAAAAATAAAGCAAAAAATCATGTTTTCAACACTTGGAATCTCAATACTTACCATTATTATTTTACTAGGTATCATCCTAATCTACATTATTATCAATGGTCTCCCTGCAGTATCATGGGATTTTTTAACTGAACCACCAAAAAGACTTGGCCGAGAAGGGGGTATTTCCACCGCACTTATCGGCACCCTCTATCTAGTTGGAGGCGCTATAGCAATAGCACTTCCTATTGGCGTTGGATCATCAATTTATCTCACTGAATACACCAAAGAAAACCTCGTTACAAAAATCATCCGAACGGCAGCAGATCTTTTAAATGGCACTCCATCGATTGTCTTTGGATTATTCGGATTTGCATTTTTTGTCTTGTACCTCAAATTTGGCTTTTCATTAATCGCAGGCCAAATAACTCTTGCATTCATGATTATTCCTACTATCCTCCGAACTACAGAAGAAGCATTACGGAGCGTACCTCAATCAATTAGAGAAGGAAGTTATGCGGTTGGCGCGACGAAATGGCAAACCATTCGCAGAGTCGTTCTTCCACCAGCAGCACCAGGTATCATCACCGGTGCTATTCTCGGTATTGGTCGAGCTGCAGGTGAAACAGCACCGATTATGTTCACCGCTGTCGCTTTTTCCTCTTTTTTTCCATCATCACTCTTTGAACCAGTAAACGCACTCCCCTATCATCTCTATATCATTGCTACCAATGTACCTGGAGATGCAGCACGGGTAGCTGCCGGAGGAACTGCGTTAGTCCTCCTTCTTTTAGTAATCGGTTTTTATTCGGTAGCAATCATTATTCGAAATCATTATCATAAAACTATGAAATGGTGAAACACACTATGGAATATAAAGAAATCATTAAAACAGCAAATCTCAGCCTCTGGTATGGAGAAAAACAAGCGTTATTCGATATCAATATGAGTGTATTAGCACATCATATCACCGCACTCATTGGACCATCAGGATGCGGCAAATCAACGTTGATTCGCTGTTTTAACCGCATGAATGACGTAATCGACAAATGTAAAATAACTGGAAGTATCTATTATCATGGAAACGACCTTTATGGTCCAACTGCCGACCCAGTAGAAATCAGGAAAAAAATCGGCATGGTGTTCCAAAAACCAAACCCATTCCCAAAATCAATTTATGAAAACATCGCATATGGGCCTCGAGTACAAGGCAACACGAATAAAAAAGAACTTGATCACATCGTTGAAAAAAGTTTAAAGATCGCGGCACTCTGGGATGAAGTCAAAGATCGACTCCATGAATCAGCCATGGGACTCTCAGGAGGACAACAGCAACGACTCTGCATCGCACGAGCACTTGCCATAGAACCAGAGATCATCCTCATGGATGAACCATGCTCTTCGCTTGACCCAATCGCAACAGCTAAAATCGAAGATCTCATGCTTGAATTAAAAAAAAAATATACGGTTATTATCGTTACTCATAACATGCAACAAGCAGCACGCGTCAGTGACTACACAGCGTACATGTATTTAGGAAAATTAATCGAATTTGGAAAAACAGAACAGATATTTGAGGATCCCAAAGAAGAACTTACTGAAAAGTACATCACTGGAAGATTTGGATAAGGTGGAAAAAATGGTTGAAAAATTTCATAATGAACTCGCGGAGGCAAAAAAAGATGTCGATGTCATGGGACATTTAGCAAAAGATATGCTTTTCAAGTCAGTTGAATCACTGAAAGATCTCGATAAAGAGAAAGCAGCATGGGTGATTTCAAAAAAAATGGATCTTGCAGAGATGGATGATAAAATCGAAGAAAAAGCACTTCGATTAATTGCGTTGTATCAACCTATGGCACGAGATCTTCGTGAAATCGCTTGTATTCTGAAAATGATTACGTATCTGAATAGAATCGGTCGATATGGAAAAGATATCGCAAGACTTGTTTCAGAATTTGAAAAAGAAGGACATGTTAAAAAACTTGTAAGTCTCCCTCATATGGCTGAAATTGTTACAAGTATGCTCAACGATGTTTTATATGCCTTTGAAACTGGAGATATTTCCAAATTTAATGATTTCATTGACCGAGAAATAACCGTTGATGAATTACGATATTCAATCTTCAGAGAATGTCTCAGTTATATGATGGAAAATCCTTCAGTAATTACCCGGTGTACACATTACATCATGGCTGCTCGTTATCTTGAACGATGTGGCGATCATGCATGTAAAATTGCAGAAAAAATTATATATATGGTTACTGGAGACCGCGTTGAAATCGATTGCCGGGAACAATCATCGAAACCTTGTTTCACTGGTGGAAAAAAGCATGGATAAAAAAAAAGTATTATTTTTATGTACGCATAATGCTGCTCGTTCGCAGATGGCTGAAGGATTACTTCGATCGTTATATGGAAATTTGTATGAAGTGTATAGCGCTGGTGTCACACCAAGTCAAGTACATCCCTCGGCTATTGCGGTAATGAAGGAGATCCATGTTGATATTTCGTCACACCGATCAAAAAGTATCGATGAATTCAAAACTATTTGTTTTGACTATGTGATTACTGTGTGTGATCATGCGAAAGCAACTTGTCCTTTTTTTCCAGGAAAAAAAATTATTCATCATAGTTTCAAAGATCCGACAACCTTATCAGAGTTTAGAAAAATTCGAGACGAGATCAAAACGTGGATTCAAACAACATTTAAAGATCCGAATACTCTTGATCACATACCCTCCTATCTATCGAATAGTTCTATAAAGTTATAACCAGGTACCCCCAGTATCATAATATTTGTTTGTACAGCAACCATCTGAGAATTTAAACTCAATCATCTTTTTTGTTGTATCATTAGTGATATCAACTACATAAATTGATATCATATCATCGGTGATATCAATTATGTTGAACGTATTTCCAAAATAAGCACGGGTTCGAGTACATGAAAACGTACCTGCGTTCACCAATAATGTTTTATGAATTTTTACTCCCCACGGAACATGACGATGGCCCATGAGAACCAATGGTACCTCTTGTCGAAGGAGAATATCTAGTGTCTCTCCTGCATCATCAATGATATTTGTCTCACGCCCTGAATTTGGAACTGGAATCACATGATGGTGAAATCCTATAATCGTCAGTTTATTTTTATGTAAACCTTGCTCGATTATTTTATGGCGATTATATCCCAAACGACCAGTATCTTTATCTGGTTCACTTGACGCCAAACCGATTAATACAATGTTATCCTGAGAATGAATAAAATCTGTTTCTCCAAAAAATTTTGGAAATAATTTATATCCAAGGTTTCGCTCATCATGATTACCTGGGACAATAAATTTTTTATGCCTAATACGACCCAATTGTTGTTGTGCTAACTCATATTCAGACAACAATCCCTCTGTAGTCAAATCTCCCGTAACAAAAACAAAATCAGCGTCGATCCGATTAACTAACGTTACCGCTTTATCAAAAATTTTTTCATGAAAATCTAATCCTTTTGTACAATGAATATCAGATATATGAATTATCTTCATAGTTTCATTTGAACTAAGAACAGATTAAGTAGTTTTCGATAAAAAGGCATATACGCTACTTTGTTTCATTTGCTGAAACAGGTGTTTGTTTTTTCTCTTCAGTTGAAGGTATTTTTTGTGTAGAAGTATCAGCTACAACAGAACCAATAACTTTTTTAGCTAAAAACTCACGGATCTCTTCTGGTTTTGTCGAATCAATACCAAAATACTCAGGAAATAACTTCGATGTTGTCAACAACTCAGTTGAACCATGTGGTTTTGAATTAACCAGCCGTAAACTAATCAATTCATCGACATGTTCATAAATCTTCTCACCCACCATATGTCGTAGGTTTGACTGGAGAACCGGCTGATGAAATGCTATCAACGCAAGTGTTTTTAAAAGATCAGTTTTTATTTCAGGTTTTGCAACCATCATAGATTGATCGACAAATTTTTTTTTCACTTGCATCGCATATTTATTCCCTGCTTTAACGATTTCAATTGAAGTCTCATCTTTCCTTTGAATGTTGTAAACAGTAATTAACGACTCAAGGGAGTCAACTACCTGTTTTTGTGTTAATCCGGTTGTCGTTTTTATCTCTTCGATACTCAACGGTTTTCCCGCAGAGAACAGCACAGATTCAACCAGACGATCTTCTTTTAAACCCATTCTATAACTCCCATACCTCTACGTATTATCTACTGTTTTAATATATATTTCTCCAAACGGAAATCTTTTTTGAGATACAATAATTTTTCGTTCATAGGCCAAGAATAAGAGAGAAAGGAAAACCTTAATTCTTTCCTCATTGTTGATTGTTTCACACAGTTCTGTAAAACGTATCGATGGCTTATGAAATGTTTTTATTTTTTCCCAAATAGACACAATATCTTCCTCAAGATGATCCTCATGGGCTGTTCCGCGCATTGCTTTTCGCGCTTTTTCAGATAGACGCAATCGTTCTTCTTTCCGAATCTGTTCAAGGAGTTGAAACTCTTCTGCTTCTTTTCTTGCCTCATCAAAAGCACTTAAAAGTTCCATCAATGTTACTTTTCGCTGAGCATCCCGTCGAAGCGGTTCTTCCAGGGGGGCCTGCGGCATATTCAGTAACAGATTCGTATACGAATAACCATCATCACTTTGTGTCCATGGCATGGTTGGAATATCCTCCCAACCAAAACTCTGCTCAAGCATCTCCTCAGGCTTTTTTTCCATAGAGACAACCAAAGAATCACTCTGTAATCGAAGCACCTTCCAAGCCATATAAATAATTCTACCAGCAGTCATTAAATCAATACGTTCCTTTTTCGCGCGTTGCAGATACAGAGAAGAAAAATTCACAAGGTCAATATCCCAGGGATTCATATGATGATTTAATACAAGATCAAAAACCAGATATATTGAACGATCAAACGGGTTCTCAATGGATACTGAATCACCAGTAGCAGCAGTCTTTACCATTTCAAGATATTCATTGATTCTTGACGCATCATTCATATCATCAATCAAAGCCTTATGAAATAACAAATGATTCACAACACTGTTATCAATGTCCATGAGTATGCATCTCCGTTACTAAAATCTCTCCTTGAGGACCGACCGATTCAGGATCAATGTTTGCAATCATCTCAGATATGCCTGAATCATGCATGGTCACACCATATATGTGATTCGCTTCTTTCAACGCGATCTTTCGTAAAGAAACACTAATAAACTGAGAGTCATCAGATCGTTGTTTAATCATGCGAGACACAATTTCAGCATTTACACCATCAAGAAACATATCGATCTCATCGAGAACATAAAAGGGACTGGGATCATAATACTGGATAGCAAAAATTAACGCAAGTGATGCTATACTTTTTTCTCCACCGGAAAGAGCAGACAATCGAAGTACTTTTTTGCCATGTGGCCGAGCTTTAATAGTTAAACCACTCGTGAAAATATTTTCAGGGTCTTCAAGCACAAGCTCAGCTTCACCACCTTCGGACAACTGGGCATACATCTCTTTGAAATTTTTATTAATTTGATCAAAAACTTCTAAAAACCGTTCTTTCTTCTTACTTGTAATCTCATCAACAAGTTTTATTAAATTCTTCCGCTGATCTTTCAAATGAGTTACATCTTCGTCAAATTTTTTCTTTCGTTCTTCTTGATGCTCATATTCTTCAAGTGCACGCATATTCACTGGTTCAAGTTCTTGCATTTTTGATTCAATCTCACGAACCGTCTGTTTCAACGCTTCAGTATTAGGAAGATTTGTACCATCAGTGATAGTAACTTGATATAATGCTATTTCCTGATCAATCTCCTTAACAGATTCCTCTAAAGTTGGCAATCGATATTTTGACCGAGAAATAAGATCTATATATGATTCAATTTTCGTATTTATAGTATCTAAATCATGTTCAATCGTCACTGTTTTTTTATACAATTCATCGCGCTTCTGTGCCAAATCCCTGATCTTCCCAGACATCTGTTCTTCAACGGTAATGAGTGCTTTCAGCTCATTTTGAATTTTCACTTTTAATTCTTTTGCCTCTTTAATTGAAGTTTTTAACGCTTCAACGTTTTTATCAATTGATTCAATCTTTTGAACAACCTCATTTTTCCGCTCTATCACAAGCTCAATTTTTTTATTCAACGTTTCATGATCAGAACGAAGCATCAGCAAACGTTCCTGTAATGCTTCAACCTCTTTTTCCAAGGTTCTAATCTGTGTTGCACGTTCTTTTTTTGTCGATTTTAAAAGATGTTTTCCTTTCTCTTCTTTTTCTTGATCTAATTCGTTTAATCTTTTTTCAATATCAGAGATCTTTAGAAGTATCTCATTTTTTTCAACTTCACATTGTTGTTTTTCTTGTACTTTTGTTTCCAGATCTCTATGTAAAATATTTAATTTTGCGGCAAACTCTTTTTTCCTCAGCTCCAGTTCTTTTTGTTGGGTATCGCCAAATTCATTTGTTTTCAAAGTACGTAACGAATCTTCTAATTCGGTAATCTCTTTTTTTACCAAAGCAAGTTGCTCAGAAAGAGAATCCTGACTTGCGATAGCTTGCTGTAATTGTCTTGATACTTCCTCAAATTTCGAACGATCAACACCGCCGAAAGACAGCTGGATATTTGGAGGACTCCCTCCGATCATTGCACCACTCGGTTCAACCAAATTACCTTTCATGTCTACTAATCGGACGCCGCCCATCAACCGTCGTGCATCAGATAAAGAATCAACGATGACAGTATCGCCAAATACATACCAAAAAGCAGCTTTGTACTCATCACGAAACCGAACAAGATCAAACGCAAAACCATGTGATTTTTCATCTTTTACTGCAAGTAATGCTTGTGCGCGTGGTTTTCCAAGAATCATTTTATTTAACGGAAGAAATGTTGCTCGACCAAGTTTTTTCTTTGCAAGATATGCGATTGCCTCCGCAGCTGCGGTATCATCATCGACAATAATCGATTGCAGTCGAGGGCCAGCAGCTATTTCAAGAGCTTGTTCATATTTTTTTTCAACGTTGCCTAGCTCAGCAATCGTCCCACGAATTCCTCTGAGTTCTCCTGAATCCCGAGCCGATAACACAGAGGTAACCGCCTGATTATATTTTGAATACACAGTTTGTGCTGCATCAGATTCTGCTTGAAGCTGCGCTTTTTCTCGTTGTAGCCGCAACACGGCCTTTTCAAGATCAGACAGTTGTTCAGACAATTCTGATTCTTGCTTCTTTTTTTCAAATAATTTTTTTTCAATATCTTTAACTTGTTTCGTATTTTGTGTTTTCTCTTTTAACACTTCATCTTGTTGCCATTGTATATCTTTAAGTTCAAACTCATACGTAGCTTTTGTTTCCTGCATCTCCGCGATTTGAACATCACAAGCATGAATTTTTTCTGTTAATCGGTCATGTTTCAACTGATATTCATGGAGCATCGATTGTTTTTCATTAAATTCTTCACGCATCTTTACAAGATCACGGGTAATCTGCAGTGATGTTTCATCGGATTGAGCAATTTCATCTTTTAACGAAGTTAATACTGAACCTTTATTCTGATGTTCTTCTTCTACAATCTGAAGCGTTGATATCAGTTCTTGCTGCTGGTTCGTTAATTCATTTAATTCTTTGGTAATCTGATCTAACATTGTTTCATGATTCTTTTTCTCGTTTTTCTGTTCAAGTATCTGATCATTCGCATAATTGATCTTTTCATCAATCTTTATCTCCTCGGCATGAAGCGCATCAACTTTATTTTTGATTTCTCGAGCTTCTTCACCACCGGCTTCACTTATCTTTTTCTCAAGATCACTAAGTTTTTCTACGGATTCAGCATGCTGCTTTTTTAAAATTTCACGTTGATCGATCAGTTTTTTCTGCTCATTTTCATACGATTGAATCTGACGATTAATTTCAGCGATTTGCTGTTCAAATTCTTGTTTCTTCTTATATGCTATTTGTGCTTTTGTCTCATATAACTTATCTTTAAGTTCTTTATAGCGATACGCCGCATCACGATCTTTTTTCAACTGTCGTATTTGATTAGTTATCTCATTTAAAATAATATTTATCCGTTCGAGATTTTTCTCAGCTTCCATTCTTTCTTCTTCAGCTTTTTTAATATCAGCATCAAACGTACTGATACCTGCAATATCATCGATTATTTTACGGCGATCAATTGAACTCATCTCAACAAGATTAGTTACATCTCCTTGTTTCACGATATTGTACCCATCGCCAGATATACGAGCATGCGTTAACAGGTCAATAAATTCAGATTGCGAAGCAGCACGATTATTTATATAAAAATAACTATAGTAATTGTCAGGGTCATCCTTTAATGGAGCCCGTTTTATCATTCTTGTTAAAACAACCTCATCTGAATTAATCGGCATTTTCCGCTCATGATTGTCAAAAACCAATGACACTTTGCAATATTTTTCAGGGTTTTTATGACGCTTTCCACCGTTGAAGATTAAATCAGTCAGCCGGCCAGCTCTCATAACTTTTGAGCTTTTTGGACCCAAGACAAATAAAATCGCATCAACCATATTACTTTTTCCAGATCCATTCGGTCCAGTAATTGCAGTGAAACCTGGAAACAGAGGAACTGTTAACTTTTTTCCAAATGATTTAAAATTTTCCATTTGCACTTCTTTTAGGTACACATCCATCCCTTTCCACGAGGTGAAGCCCGAAACATCACTTTTTCCCTATATCTTAGTACATCCCAATACTGATAACGAAAAAATGTATATAAATATTATCAAGGACTTTCTCTGGACAATTACTTAAAAATTTTGGTGAACTTTTAAAAAATAACGAGATATATAAAAAGTGCCGCAGGAGGGGATCGAACCCTCGACATCACGGTCTTCAGCCGTGCACTCTCCCTAACTGAGTTACCGCGGCAAGAGAAAAAGAATAAAAAATATTTTTAATCTAATTCTTTAACGAGTTCATTGATAACATCACTCATTTCCTTGAGTTTTGTTTTTAATAACGGGATCGCTTGTTTAACACTTTCCGTCGTAACCGCACCTTGAGGAGATGGCTCAATGAGCCCTTCTTGTTCTAAAATCCGTAACGAATATCGAACCATATGTTGTGGGTGTTTTGTAAGATCAGATAACTTAATAATTCCTGCAGGCTCATTTTGTTGTAACGTTTTTAAAACCTGTACATGCCTTCTTAAAATATCTAATTCAGTTTCTATTACATTAGTTAATACAAACCGCTCTTTTTTTTCATATTTCATAGTCAAAAACCCCATAACACTTGTAGACGTGTTAACACACATAATAAAATTCTACTATTTAAAACCTATTTTTTGAAAAATCAATACGGGCGACCGTCAGATTCCTACATCATCGAAAATTACATTAAAAGAAACTCTTTTCAGTTCATGGATACCTATGTATCTCATAACAAAATGGTTTGGAGTATTCCTCTACCAAGAACAACAACTACAGAAATATATCTTGTTTCCAAACGATGATCAAGAACTCCTCAAACGCATGTATTGCATCGAACAAAAAGAACTCTTAAACGAAGAAAAAAAACTATTAAACACCCATCATAGTCTGATAATCGTTCAAGAAAAACGACTCGCAACAGTCGGAGAATATGACCCGTATAACGCTTTTTTCCAAAAGATAACAATCAAACCAGAAGATTTCAATTTTAGTCAAGATCATCTCCACAGACTCATGATGAATCTTACAGAAAAAAAAATCAATAACCAATTACAATCAAAAGATCTTGAAATCATACAACTAGTTGAAACACTTGACGACCTTATACAAACAGCAAATCTCTTTTCAGAACGACTTGCCGCATGGTCGCTTTTAAAAACCAACGATTACAAACATAAATCCTTTGAGCAGCTCGCTGAAACAGTAAATGAAGAAATACAACGATTAGAACAACAGATTCAAACAGAAATGACCGTGATCGCACCAAACACAACAAAAATTATTGGTCCGCTCATCGGAGCTCGACTGATTTCAAAAGCAGGAGGACTGCAAAAGCTTGCATGTTTACCTGCTTCAACGATCCAAATTCTTGGCGCTGAAAAAGCTTTATTCCGCCATAAAAAAGAAGGAGGAAAACCACCTAAACATGGTATCATCTTTCAACATCAACTAATTAATACGGCTTCCAAAGAAAAACGAGGCAAAAGAGCACGCATTCTTGCAAATATTCTCTCAACAGCAATAAAAGCAGATGCTTTCACAAAACGTGATATCTCACATCAACTACTTTCACAGCTTCATACTAAACTCCAATAACAAGTCAATTTAAAAAGACCTATTGACCTTGTTGTTTTAAAAGCTCAAATTGTTCTGCTTGAATTTCTTTAATAATCTTCTCAATATGATGAATCGCATGTAACAATTTATAGATCTCTTCATCTTCAGGAGACGGAGGAACTGCTTCTTGAGGTTGACCTTCCCTTTTTTTATGAAAATCAGATGCGATATATCTTTCTTTTAAAATATCTCGAGCTTGTTTTAATATTTTAACCTGCTCAGATAGTAAAGTCACATCTTTCATACGGATCCTGCTCATGAAACCTCATTAAAGCTGGTATTCGTTATTCTGATACACAGTAATAAATATTCAAATAAATAAAAGATTTGGTCAATTTAAAAAACTCATTTTTTCTTGATTCGATCAAACAAGATAACAGAATTATATTCAATTCTTAGAATTCGATGATACGGAATCATCGCTGAGCTTGTTTCAAGAAAGGATTTACCAATAGCTTTAATATCAGTCCCCTGAATACTCCGAATATTTCCAGGAGCACCTCGATGCAGGTACCAGATTTTCACCTGATAAATATCCTGGGTCCATTTAATTTTATTTAATACATCACGAATATCATGCATATAAATCGCTATTGTATCTTTGAAAGCATTTCTAACGCCTGTTGTACATGTTTATACCCATAGCGAAGGATATATTCCCCATGACCCGGGTATAAATCAGATATCTCAAGAGCTGCTAGTTTTCTGATCGAACCGAATAACGCTTGTTTGTTGCCACCTATAAAATCATACCGTCCAAAACCACCATATGCAAAAACAATATCTCCTGAAAACAAGGTTTTGCTTGTTTTTCCATAGAGACATAGTCCTCCTAAACTATGACCCGGAGTCGACAGAACCAAGTACTGCTCGTCACCAAGTACTATTTGCTCTTCTCCATATAATGGATGATCCACAAGAATTTTTGGCATTTCAATTCCGAGAATATCTGCAAATTCACTAACCCCTGATTTTAAACTTTCAATTGCATGAGCATGTGCAAAAATGGTAACTTTTTTTGGTAATGCTTGTAGAATGTTTGATACACCACCAACATGATCAAAATGCTCATGGGTCAGAACAATTTGGTCAATATCTTGGATATCAATATATCTTTGTATCTGGTCAAGCACATACGTTTTATTCATTCCAGTTCCAGTGTCTATAACAGTTGTTTTCGTACCAGGAATGATATACACATTTGAATCATATCCTTTTCCAGAAATAGCGTATACAACCATACATATACGAAAGATGTAAGTACTGATAAGCATATCGTTCCTGTTTTTATATTATTACACTTAAAAAAATTCAAGAAACAGTAACAATTAAAAAGCAAGAAACTGTTTACAGGGTAATTCTTTGGGGAGTTTGAACAAGTATGGCTACTGATAATATTGTCCACATTGTTGGAACGGGAACTATTGGAGAGCCATTAATCGGGCTTCTCTGTGACGCAAAAGATGATCTTGGTATTGATGAAGTAACCTTTTATAAGCATAGTCCTACTCTTGAAGATCGACCAAAGATCAAAGGACTTATCAATCGAGGTGCAAATCTTGCTATCAGCGACGATAAAAAGAAAGAATTTCATGACCTCGGCATCGACGCTATGTACGAAGCTGAAGAAGCAATACGACGAGCATCAGTTGTCATCGACTGTACCCCAAAAGGTACTGGTCTTCAAAATAAAGAAAAATATTACAATAAATACAAAAGCAAGGTTAAAGGATTCATGGCACAAGGATCAGAATTTGGCTTTGGAAAAATGTATGCCGTTGGCATCAACGACGAAGCGATCACATCGAAGGATCAATTTATCCATATCGTCAGCTGCAACACCCATAATATCGCGGTCATAATTAAAACGCTTGCTCTTGAAAAGAAAAAAAATCATCTGAAAGAAGGGCGTTTTGTCTGTATCAGACGAGCAAATGATATCAGTCAATCAAAAAGCTTTATACCCTCTCCAGAGGTGGGAAAACACGATGATCCAAAAATGGGTACGCATCATGCCGTCGATGTCTACCATCTCTATAAAACACTCGGGATTGAATTAAATGTTTTTTCAAGTGCAATGAAACTCAACACCCAGTATATGCATTGCATCTGGTATGACGTAAAACTAGACCGAAAGATAACAAAAGATGATGTCATCCAGCGGTTTATAGATAACCCCCGTGTTGCAATCACCTACAAAAAATCAGCGAATCTTGTGTTTTCCTTTGGTCGTGACCATGGACATTACGGAAGAATTCTTGATCAAACTGTAGTTGTGATTCCAACCATTCACGTGGTCAACGACACCGAAGTCATTGGTTTTTGTTTCACCCCGCAAGATGGAAACGCACTGCTGAGCAGTATTGCAGCAACAGAACGATTCTTATACCCAGACTCATATGAAGAAAAACTTCAATGTCTCGGTGCGTTTTTACTTCAAGAAGTATAACCTGCCAAGAAAAACTTCAGTACCGTACTCCCCCAGAACCCTAAATAAAGTGTTTTATTTGACTGCTTTTTTTTCTAAAAAATGATGATTCTAAAAAAGGTAAAAAAAAGGAAAAAAGTGGAGTAGGTTTATGGGTATCCACCAAATTGGAGACTTGGATCACCAAGCAGGGTGAACGCCTCAATTGTTTTTCGATCGATATTATCTGTGTTAATACCACCAATGATGGTGATATAATCTGATATTGCTCGATCATGGCAATCTCCTGCTTTTGTCAGACCTTGAACAGTATACGCATGGTAGAAGCGTGGTTCAATCCAACCACCAAGACCTTCGGTTGTATGTTGATCAATATACCCATATCCTAGACTACTCATGCCAATCGTTCCGATGGATCCACCTTTTTTCTTAAGTAAAAACCACGATGACCAGTCTCGAGGTACCCATTCCATATAGTAGAATCGATAGGAATTTTTTGAATGGTTTTTCCATAAGCCGAAATAACTCATGAACCCATAGGTTCTGATACCGACCAGAATTTCTGACATCGTGGTGTTAAACTGGGCATTATGACATCCTCCAACGAGGACAAACGGTGTTTTTTCTTTGTTTGTTAATTTTTGGATATGTTTTAAGGAAAGACCGTTAATCCAGATTTCTTCATCTTGGGGTGGATGGGTTGACCAGGTTGATGGATTTCCATGACCTGCAAAATGAACAAAACCAGCACCCGCACTAATCGCTTCGATAACATCTGATTCTCCTGTTAACGTTCCTTCGGAAGTCCAGAGTTTTTCAACAGCATATCCAATATTTTGGAAGTTTGTTGCAGTAAGACCTGTCTCGATTTCTCCTTCATAGTATGGATTGGACGCTGGGAAGGTATCTCCAGCGATGCAAATCACTTTTTTAAACCATGACGCCGGTTTTTCGCCAGTCTCATAAGCAATAATCTTGTTGATGATGTTTTTTAATTCAAAACCATAATGGAACGACAAACGACCAACATGCACATCAGGATATCCATCGATGATATCTTTTTTAAAGTTGAGATATTCACCGAAAATCTGATTTCCGTTGGAATCCCAATCATCAAACGTCACATTTGATCCAACAATTTTGTAAATGTCTGCATAGTAGAGATCAGCAGCAAAGCCACTCTCCCAGCCATCATCATTGTTGTTTCTGAATTCAGGTACAATCCATTGTAATGTCTGCCCTTTGCGTCCACCACCAAGAAGAACATAGCTGATACCATCGATTTCAATAGCATCTTTAATCCGTAGTTTTATCTGCTCAGGCAGATTCCGACCAGTGGTATACGTTGCTTTAATGTTTTCCACGGTATCAATTATCGTCGCAATTCCTTTTGCATTTTTATGTGCAATCAACGGATCAAAGAGAGAGAAAAACTTCTCTGAAGTGATGATCAGCATATTCGAACCTCGACCAGTAAAGTATGGTTTTTCTGGTGGAATATAGCTGACGTCAATGTCGATTTCACCTGAAGGAACATAAATAATATTCTGAGCAGGTGAATACTGCGGTGTTATACGTACGGTGAGATAGACAACATGATTATTGTTATTGTCAAGGCCGATACCTTGTGTTATGGTATAGGGTTCAGAGGGATAGAGATCGTTGCTGGAATAAACAGTAGCATCCATAGAAACCTGCGGAGAATACATATCTGCCAGTTCTTTGGATAATGGTACTTTGTGTGGTGCTGGTTCAAGTGGTGCAGCTAATTGATAAGGCTGCGTAGTATACTGAACTTTAATGTTGGAAAATTGTGTATTCGGTTCAAAGGTCTGTGACCAAACCAAGACCGGTATCATTGGTTTTCCGGTTTCCATAAGATATGATGCTTGCTCAGGTATTCGAACACGCACAAATTGATCTTTGTGTTGTATCATTGGTTCCGATACAAAAAGAACACCATGCGTTCTCTGAGTTTGAGGCGTATTTGGCAGTGCAACAGCTCCGAGTCCAGAAAGGACTAATATTCCTACTATAAGTATTGGTAGAATATTCTTCATATTTCATATCCCCAATAAATATTATACTCAGATAGTATATAAACTTACCGTTGATCTCCCCGCGTACGTACCAACTGAAGAAACGTACTTTAATCGACGTTTAACAGGAAAAAAGTTGACAAAATCTAGTTAAATTGGCCATATCATCGATAACTTTAATTTATTTCAACTATTTTATATAATATGATAAAAAATGTTGCATTTCATTTAAATATAAAAAAAGAAAAAAAGAGGGTATTTATTTTATGATGGTAAAGATGATGAATTGAGTACCATCTTTGGTTTTTTCAACTGATTTTCCCTCAGCGCAGGTTGCTGTAACTAAGACCTGGATTGAACCAAAGCCAAGAATTGTTCCAGTTGGGCCAATCGCCTTTTCTTCATTGACAGCAAGCGTCTCAATTGTATCGGTGATGGTTTTGTTGATTCGTCCCAGGATTCCACCGGTGACTTTGATCGTCCAGTCAACATTGGTTGCTGGCGCATCTCCGGTATTCTTTAACACTGCTGCAGCTCCTTTCAAACCACCAGTAATTGATGTCACGTCCAGTTTTGGCTCTGATGGCGGTGATGGCATTCCTTCAAGCGGTGAAAAATATATGTCTTTATCGGCATTTCGACTGTCTACCCATACGATGCCTGCTCGGTGAATATCAACAGAGTTTTCCGCTTCAACAACAGATCCAGCAACATCGTTTATTTGTCTTGGAGTCGTCCATGTTGTACCATCATCGGTTGAATTCATAATATAAAGATTCCCATCATGAATGTATGAACAAAAGAGAGTGCCACCGGCATCGTAAATATCAGGGAATTTCCCACTTGCTATTGTTGTGATCGTCCAATCAACACCATCATTACTACTTGAGGCAAATTTCACATTTCCGGCATCATCCATAAATACAATAGCAATATGTCCATCGTTTCGTCCCGCGATTGCTGGATTCGTTCCTTCTGCAATATACTTTTGATAATGTGTGTATTCGATATCAGCATCGTTTGTATCCGTACCAACTACTTTCTTCCATACAATCTTATCTTGGTTATTTACTTTATCATGATATTGCCATGTAAGATGCATTCTATTATTGCTCAGAAGAATATAATCAGGATCAATGGCTGGAGCTGTTTTTAAACACCATGTTGGAGCTCCGGGTCCTTCTCCTTGTCCATCAAAATAGGTAGCAGTACCACCAGGAGGCGTCTGTCGAATATTATAATTTGTATACGAAGGACAATTTATGATATCATATTCATGACCGCCGATTGTTTCATGGAAATGATATACAAACATCTGGATGATACCATCATAGATTCCCACTTGATTAAAGCTATTTGGTTGATGGAAATAACCACCATCTGAAATAACTGCGTATTTTACTTCGGTTGTTGACTCCGGTGGATCTGAAACCCAATATGAGAACTCAGCATAATTTGGATCTTCCGGATTACCAGTAATATTAGGTATTTTATAAAATCCAACATACTCAGTTCCATCCATATCTTTTTGTAAAACAACACCAAAAAGTCCTTTGTAATCATTTGCTTCTGGTCCTTGGATTAATGCGATATCTGAAGAGAAAATATCTGGGACTTTTACCTGTTCTTGAGTAAAGAACGATTCATAAATAATCGCATGTTGTTGAAATTGATCTTGATCAGGAGGAGACGAAGAATACGTTATTCCGATGTTATATCCTTTTTTATCGCCTTGATCATCAGTATCCTCGTTGTAATTTGTCCAGGTAATCACAATATGTCTCGTGGCATCTAATGTAATTGCAGGCGATGTATCATCCCCATCCGATTCATACCAATCGGGAGAAATTAAAATATTCCCCGATGAACGTGCTATTTTTTGATAATTACTTGGACATACTTGTAAAGATCCTAGAATATTGTTTTGATATTGTTTTTTAATTTCTTCTTGGTTAGTCATAGCGGTCGATGGCGTGATTAGAAGAGTCACGGCAACAGCAATAACTACAATTGCTCCCATTATTGTCTTATTTTTTTTCTTCATAATATCATACCTACCCTCTTATAATTATATCTTATTATTATTATTATTTATTATTATTTTAATATGTTATATATAAACATTTCGTAAAAAGCCTGTTTTCAGGTCAACTCTGAAGAAAAAAAGAGAACAAAAAGAAAAAAAGAGGGTAGATGGTATTTTTTATTTTATAATGGTAAAGATGATGAATTGAGTACCATCTTTGGTCTTTTCAACCGATTTACCCTCAGCACAGGTTGCCGTAACTAAGACCTGGATTGAACCAAAGCCAAGAATTGTTCCAGTTGGACCAATCGCTTTTTCTTCATTGACGGCAAGCGTCGCAATTGTACCAGTAACTTCTTTGTTAATCCGTCCCAGGATACCACCGGTGACTTTGATACTCCATGCGACACTAGTTGCTGGCGCATCTCCGGTATTCTTTAACACTGCTGCAGCTCCTTTCAAACCACCAGTAATTGATGTCACATCCAGTTTTGGATACTGCTGAACCTCTCCAAGTTGCTGGAAATAAATATCAAAGTCATCACCGCGGTCATCAACCCAGACGATACCAACTGAATTCATATCAACAGCATTTTCTTGTTCAACAACGGAACCATCCACATCATTGATTTGTTCTGGTGTTCCCCAGGTTGCTCCACCGTCGGTTGATTCAACAACAAAGAGATTTCCTTCATTGATATATGCTGCGACAAAAGTACCATTGATAACACAGATATTTGGATATTTTCCAGCTGCTGCAACAGTTACCGGTGTTTGCCAGGTTTCTCCATCATTCGTGCTGTAGATACATTTTACTGCATCACCATCAGTATACACCACGGCAACATGGATGGTTTCCCCAGCAGTATACGCAGCAATGGATGGATTTGTACCCTCTGCAATCGTATCCTGGAAGGGAGTGTATTCGTAGTCTGGCTCTTGGGTTGAAACGATTTTTTTCCACACGATTTTTGCAGGTCCTTGTGGATCGTTATACTGAACTACAGTATGGAAATGACTGGGAAGGTTTGCGATATCTGGATCACTTGCTGGTGCTGTTTTCTCCATAGATTGTGCATCAAAGAACCCAATACCTTGTTGTCCAACAACATCGGTATGGAAGCAAATCGGGCAGTCCATGATATCGTATCCACCATAGATCTCGTGATGGATATACATGTTGTACGGTCCCCAAACATTATACCCTTGTGATGGAATATTGACATTGTAATAGGAGTCATCATCGATACTTGCATATTTTGGATCAGGTGCCCCATTCGTCCATGTGTAGAACTGCCAATTTTCATAATTAGTATAATCGTCTATCTGAACACCACCTGCTTCTTCAGTATCGTAGGCCATGAACACTCCAATCATCTGTAAACCATCATGATCATATCGAGCGGTATCACCATAAAATAATTGGGTTGGTCCGGTTAACGCGATTACAACTCCTTTATTCCACCAATCTTCTTGATCTGAAGGGGTTGTAGCATATGCATACCCGAGATTCCAGGTGGATACATCTTCTTCATTGGTCCATGTGACAAATGGATACCCGTCAGGTGTCAGAGCAATGTTTGGTAATCGATCATCCCCAGGATACCACCCAGTGATTGCTACATCGTCATCGGCATTAATGATTTGTGTATCTGGTTTATATTGAGCAGTATAAACTGCTTTGATTTCTCGACGTACGACATTGTTTGGGATCCATGCTGGTTTCGAGGATAGTTGCGGGTTAGTTATTGCGGTTGCACCAGGCAAGATAAATGCAAGAGCAACGGCAAAAACTAGAACAGCCTTCACGAATACTTTTGCTTTATTTTTAGACTTCATAGTTTTCCCCGTCACATATTATGATTTTTATGTATTTATAATTTTCGCTTATAATTAGGTGCTGTTAACTTTAGCATAAAACCTCCATGCGGAGTACATACAGAAACCGTTCGAATTCTGTAGGAATGACAATACCTTATTCAGCAAGAATAGGTGA
>JAWABU010000013.1 GCA_038884455.1 Candidatus Thermoplasmatota archaeon
TGGTTTTGTTGAAAAAATCTGTAAAAAAGCTTGTTGAATTATGATTTTTTCTGTTTGCTGTGCGTGATTCTCACAGCAAAATGAGACGTTATGCTGAATTTATGGATTCATTTCGGGATGTAGCCTGATCTGAAAGATGTTCACAGCGACAGAGAGCAAGGTCTTAAAACGCTCCCTTTATTTTTTGGAAAGAAAAGATTTTTACTCTTTTTGCATGGTATTAATGTGGTTTTGTTGATGCTTATGGTGTTTGCATGTTGTTATGGTTTAACCTCAAGGTATGTTCTTCTTTTTTCCATATTTGTCTTTATGTATCATTTTTATTATATACAAAAAGCATACAATCTCAAAGCAAATTTCCAATTTCTATCTAGTGTTGTAGCTGATGGAGAATTTATTTTTTGGCCGGTTATATTAACGATTGGTTCTTTCTTAACACTATAAAAAACCAAGGATGTGATTTACGTATTGCGCTTGTGTGGTTTTTTTGCTTCGATTTTGATGCTGATAACATTTGAGGCTAACATTTTTTGTTGTTCTTCAGAAAAATGTTCTTTGTTGAGTGCTGCCTGTACGGTTTCATCCTGGAGGATAAAATCAATTGGATATTTAGTTTCGTCAACAACAGTAACATCTTTAAAACCTGCTTTCTGAATAAGTTTAATATATGTTTTTTTGAGTTCTGCTCCTGAGACGCAACCAACATACGCAGTGACAGATTTTTGTAGTGCCTCTGGAAGTTGTCCGAGTAATACGATATCAGAGATCATAAGTCGTCCACCTGGTTTTAACACCCGAAATGCTTCTTGAAAAACAGTTTTTTTGTCAGGTGATAAATTAATCACGCAATTGGATAGTATTACATCAATGCTGTTATCAGCAATAGGGAGATGTTCGATTTCTCCAAGTCGGAACTCGACATTCGTATATCCGCCTTTTTGTGCGTTTGCTCGTGCTTTTTCAAGCATTTCTGGTGTCATATCAACACCGATTACTCTACCGGTTGGCCCTACTCTTTGTGCTGCGAGAAAACAATCAAAACCTGCACCAGATCCAAGATCAAGAACAATTTCTCCTTTTTTGAGTGACGCTACTGCAACAGGATTACCGCAGCCTAGGCCAAGGTTTGCACCCTCGGGAACTGCTTTGATATCCTCATCGGAATAACCAACCTTTTTACCCATGTGTTCAGCTTGTTGTGATCCTCCACAGCATGAAGAAAAATTTGGTCCGCACCCGCAGGTTTTTTGTGTTGCTATTTCGGCATATTCTTTTCGAACTATTTTTCGTATGTCGTGGTCTTTCATCATTTGAAAATAGTAAAGGAGTATATTAGTTTTGATTATGGTTCTTTTTAAGCAGAAAAACAGTAATTAACATGGGGTAACAACGTATTTGTTCACTTGTTAATATACACAATACTTGAACCATCACAACGTATATATTCAAGAAGAAAGGCAATATCTGGTTCGGTTTCTGCTCGTAGAACATCCTGTTTAAGATTTTTAAGATTGGCAATCGAGGAAAAATATTTCGGGAGGATCTTGCGCATGTGAAGAACACCACGTCGTTCACCGTAGTAATCACAAAGCTCCTGAAGATGCCACAAGCAGATTTTTTTCTTATCCTGGAACGTTGGTGGTCGATATGGTTTCTGTTCAATAGCATTAAGGATCTCTGGGATAATCCATGGGTTTCCAATAAGACCTCTGCCAGGCATAACCGCACATGCCCTGGTGTATTTGAGAACGTACTCTGCATCTGCACCGGTGAAAATACCTCCGTTTGCAATCACCGGAATTGAAACTTTTTCTACGACGTTGTTGATGCTGGTGTAGTCAGGGGTTGTAGCAAATTTTTTTTCACCACTTCGTGCATGAATTGTAATTGCTGCTGCTCCTGCATCTTCAAGTTTTTGTGCTAGCGAGTGAATGGTTATGTTGTTTTTTGTTATTCCGAGTCGTAGTTTTACAGTGACTGGTAGATCAACCGTGTTTGTGACTGTTCGAACAACGGCATATGCTTGTTGTTCATGCGCCATAAGTGCAACTCCTTCCCCTCGGCTGGTGACCTTTTTTACGGTACATCCCATGTTGATATCAATATAATCAAATCCTTGATCTTGCAAAACATGTGCTGCATCTGCCATGATTTTTGGATCTCTGCCAAGCAGTTGAACACCGTGCAGATGCGTACCCGGCGTTTTTTGTATCATGTGCAGTGTGCGTTTGTTGTTTTTTACAAGTGCTTGTGCATTGATCATTTCAGTCATGAGAAACGGTGGATGAAAATCTGAGAGAATAACCCGATAGGGATAGTCAGTGTAACCGGTGAGCGGGGGAAGCATAAGATGCGTGGTTTGTAAACGCTTGTGAAAGACAGAGTCGCGCATAGAACCAAAACTCATCCTGAGAATTCTAAGGTTGTTTTCTTGATTCTTACGTTATTGATCATGGTGCAGGAATCCATACTGTTCAATCTCATAGCTATGTTGTGGACGTGTAAACGCGGTGAGTGCACGTTGTACAAACTGACCGCAGTTGCTCCCAATCTTATTTTCCTCGAGTTCACCAATGCTAAGAATCACATCATAACCATGTTTTTTAAAATCAGCAAGAAGCGTATCTGCAGATTGGATATTGGTCGGATTGATCGCTGAGATCAAATGCTGTTCATGGGATCTCACCGTTGGGTTAACCGGAGTAAGTTTGATGAGAAAATATGCTGGATCAAAAAATTCTGCGAGTTTTTCAACATCAATCTGATATCCTTGAACTGGTGCGAAATTCAAGGTAATTTTTTTATCCATGTGTTCAGGATGTGAAAACTTTTTCCCGTATGTAGCGATTTCTGTAAACGACCATTTTTTAACGGGTATAAGTCGGTTTCTTGCAAGTTCATCGGTTGTGTGAATTGAGAATTGAAGTTGAAATCTGCCCTCAGTGTAGTACGTATCTTTTATGGCTCGAAGTTGATCGAAGAAACGAAGAACGCGAGGTGTTTGCGGTGCAACAGTGGAAAGAGAAATATGGAGTTGCTCCTGAGGATAATACGTTGGAAGTCTCTTGAGAACTTCTAGAACTGCAGGATTAAGTGATGGTTCTCCCATGCGGGCAAATTGAATTTTGAATTTTTCTGTGGTCGGTCTGCCCGTCGGATACCGTTTTACGACAAGATAGTTAATTTGTGCAAGGATTTCATCAGCGGTGAGAAGATCAGCAAAATCACCCCCTGCATCACACATTTGACATTGAATTGGACAACCGATCATTGATGAAACAATAAGAACCCATTTTTTCTCTCGAGGATACGGGGGTTGAATGGATTCAACGAACTCAATCAGATGTTGTTGTGACACCGCTGTATAAGTTGTTGATCCTCGAATTTGAGCAACATAGACTTTTGCCAGATCCTCTCTACCATATTCAGCAATAATGTTCATCAACATCCCTTCCGTGTATCGAGATATTCTAGGGCATGCATTGCTGCATGAATCCCATCGCCAACCGCAATTCCAACTTGTCGATGAGTCATCCGGGCAACATCACCTGCAACATACAAACCAGAAATCGTAGTTGCTGGAAATGCCGAAGTGATTTGGAATGCGGTTTGGAGTTCTGACGTAAGAAATCCGCTATTTGGTATTCTTCCATATGCAACAACAATGAAATCAGCAACAAAATCAAAGGTTTTATGTTGATGAGTACATGTGAGAATGAGTTCATGATTTTGAACGAGTATTTCTTGTGGTTGATGTTTGGTAAACAGAGGAATACCTTTTTCACAAACTCGTTGTTGAAGGATACCGAGAGCTTTTGGTTCTGACCGCAGAAGTAACGACACCTGAGCACCAGCTTCATACAGTGAAAGGCTGTAATCAAAGGCTGCATCGCCACCGCCAAGAACGAGGATACGTTTCTTTGTAAGGTTGTTATTTTTGAGAAGGAAGTAAACGTCATAGAACAGCTTGGTTCCTTCAAGGTTTTCTGATCCTGGAATTGTGATTTTTTTAGGTATCGTTCCTGAAGCAAGGATGACAACATCAGCGGTATAGTGAGTTGTCTTCGTTTGGATGGAGAAATGATCATTTAACTTGCTGATACAGCACACCTCTGCAGGATGAAGAGTACCACCGATTCGAATGAATTGTTGTAGAAATAAATCGACAAGTTCAGAACCTTTGATGCCGTATGGAAAACCGAGGTAGTTTTCAACGCTGTGCGCGTTCAGAAGAAGGCCACCAGGTATGTTTTTTTCAAAAACTAATGGGTGACGTCCTGCTCTGACAAGATAGGTTGCAGCAGCAAGACCTGCAGGCCCAGCACCGATAATACTTACTTGGTGATGTTTGTGCATTTGAGAACCTCATGTGTTGTGATCATGGTTGCACAAGCATCAGATAGTGTTAGGATGCTTGCGGTATGAAATTGTTGATCATCTGAGGCAGTGGCATCGGTGACAAAAAAAACATCATATCCATGCATAAATGCATCACGTGCAGTCGTATCACAGCACAGATGCGTCAAAACCCCAGTGATAACAACCGCGGTACTCTTCTGCTGTTGTAACTGGTGATCGAGAGATGTATGAAAAAAAGCACTGTATTGCGTTTTTCGAAGAACAATATCGTGTTTTTCAGGTTTTAGTTCATCAATGATCTGAGAGAAAGGGTGATCATCGTATAGCACATCATGCCACCATCGCCCCATAGTTCCTGGTGATTCAGAATGAAGAAGAGCGTATCTGGTATAGATAACTGGGAGATTGTGTTTTTTATACCAGAGAATAAGCTTTTGAATATTTGGTATAATTTTTTGTGCATCGGGAAAATATGCATGTGATTGTGGATTGCAAAAGAAGTGTTGCATATCAATGACAAGTAATGCTGAATGTTTCAAGCATGTCGGCTGGAAGTTTTTTGCAGGTATCATCTGCATGGTCGTTGTCTCTACCATACCTTCTATCCTCAATGACGTGTGATTTTCGGATTCGTTTCCTGGTTTTTCGGAGGCTGGAAACGAGAAAAAACAATGCCTCAGAATACACTAGCGAAATACATAGGATGATAAAAAATTAATTGAGGATATCTTCTTGGTGACATGGTCGTCGTCGGATGAGTTTAATCCAGAGAACACTCCCAAGACCGATAAGGAACACAATGACCAGATCAAGAACAGCTATCTCGGTAAAACGAAAGAGTTCTCGAAGAGAAGGTATACCAAGAATGAAAAATAAACTTGCAAATGCGCCAACGATTACGAGCCAGAATGCTTTGTTATGAGTTTTTATTGTTGTTCGAAGTGTTTGGGACCATGAAAGATTAACAACGATTAACATGACATTTGCAACAACAAGGGTGATGAAGGTGAGGGTACGAGCTTGATTTTCACTATATCCTGCAGCGGCTATCGACCAGATATACACTACGAGCACGGCAAGAAAAACACTTAAACCTTGAAGCGTGCTCCAGAATACATCTTTTCTACCGAACATCTTTTCTTTGATGTTTCGTGGTTGTTTGTGCATGATGTTTTTTTCCTCAGGTTCAGCCTCAAAAACGACAGAACACGCCGGATCAATGATGAGCTCAAGAAAAGCTATATGAACGGGGAGCAACATGAGCGGCATTTTCATGAGAATAGGTGCAATAACCATGCCTGCAATCGGAATATGTACTGAAAAGATATAGCTGATAGATTTTTTGAGATTGTCAAAGATTTTTCTTCCCATGCGAACAGCGCGAACAATCAAAGAAAAATCATCGGTGAGGATGACGAGATCTGATGCTTCTCGAGCAACATCAGTTCCGCGATGTCCCATCGCAATACCGATATGAGCTGATTTTAATGCAGGAGCATCGTTCACACCATCTCCAGTCATTGCAACAATGTCACCGTTTGCTTTGAGCGCTTCGACGATTCTGAGTTTCTGCTCAGGGACAACCCGAGCAAAAATATTGACCGTTGTAATGTGTTCTTGGAGCTCCTGGAACGAGAGGTTTCGAAGTTGTTCCCCGGTAATCACCTGATCAGAGTTGCGCAATCCAATCTGCCGAGCGATATGTTGAGCAGTACCTGGGTAATCACCTGTGATCATAATCACTCGTATTCCTGCAGTGTAGCATTCTTTGATTGCATGAGCAACAGTTGGTCGCACCGGGTCGATAAAGCCAAGGAGGCCAAGGAAACGAAAGGCAAAATCATGCTGTTTGTCAGGAAGTTCATCTTCTCGAAAGATTGCCTGCGCAACACCAAGAACACGTAAACCGTGCTCAGCCATTAGCTGAACCTGACCCATGAGTTCTTGTTTTTGTTCTGCAGAGAGATGACACAGATCAATGATTGCCTCTGGAGATCCTTTTGCTGCGATGGTATAGTGTCGTTTGTCTGAAGATTGCCAGACGTGAGAAAGGGCAAGCAGATGTTGTGAGAGGGGGTATTCCCGCACGAGAATCCAGTTTTGATGAATGTGTTCTGTATTTGATAAAAATCTTTCTGTGGCTGCTTTGATTTCTTTTTCTAAAGGATCGAACGGATCTTTCTGACTGGTAAGATATCCGTATTCAAATAAATCATGAAATGATTCCGGGAGCTGATCAGTAGTGTTCTGGTTAAAAGTATACATCGACCCGTGACAATACGCATGGCTCAGAATCATTTTGTTTTCTGTTAATGTCCCTGTTTTATCGACACAGAGAACTGTTGCTGATCCAAGCATTTCGATTGCCTGAGGGGTTCTCGTCAACACCTGTTGTTTTGACATTCGCCATGCACCAAGGCTGAGAAAAACGAGAAGAACGACCGAGAATTCTTCGGGAAGGAGCGCCATGCTCAAACTCAGCCCTGCGAGAAAACCTTCAATCCAGTTACCCCATGTTAATCCATACAGGATGATGACAAGAATGCAGAGTACTGCTCCAAAGAGTGTAATTGTGGTAATGATGTGGGTTGTTTCTTGTTTGATATGTGTTTCTTCCGGAGTTATTTCTTCAAGTGTTTTGCCGATTTTTCCCATTTCTGTGGCGAGACCAATAGCAGTGACCTGGGCGATGCCATGTCCTTGGACAACAAGTGTCCCTGAATAGACATAGGGTTGTTCGTCTCCACCTGGTTGCGTTGGCTGCTTATGCTCAGTCCAGGTGCATTTTCGAACAGGGATTGACTCACCGGTGAGTAATGATTCGTCAATGGTGAGATTTGAACAGTACATAAGTTGTGCATCTGCAGGTACCCGATCTCCTTCTCGAAGGATGAGGATATCTCCCCTGACGATTTCTCGACCAGGGATTCTTTTCTGTTGTCCGTTTCTGATGACAAGGGCTCGAGGGCTTGCAAGGTTTTTTAAAGCTTCTAACGCTCGTTTGGTTTTCCGTTGCTGATAAAACGTGATGCCGATGACAAGAAGAACGAAGAAGAGAAGCATAAGCGCATCTTCTTTTTCACCGATGAAAAGATAAATGATACCAGCGATGACCAGGAGCAGCAGCATGGGCTCAAGGAGAACTGAAAGAAATATTGTGATGATGTGCTGCTGTTGTTGCGCAGGAAGTTCATTGTATCCTTCTTGTTGCAATCGTTTTGCTGCTTCCTGCTCTGAAAGCCCTTGAAGTTCTGATCCTAACGATGTTTTGAGGTCATGGAAGAAGGGAGGAGAAGAAAGAGGGTTCTGTTCTGCAGTCATGTCGGTGGGGTATACCTTCCTTTTCGATATAGGTTTTTCTTTTTTTGAAAGATCTGAGCAAAGACGCTGAAAAAAGAAATAAAAAAGAAGCGCGTTTGTGCTGTTATTTCCGAATTTTCGTAAATATCAATATCTGCAGGCCGGATCTAGTTTCTTTATCCCATGATCCTTCATCACAGATTGCATAAAGTTGAAGATTAATGCGACCAAACCCAAACAACCATCCTGAATGTAGGGCAAACGATTTTCCAGGTGCAACCAACGGGTACACACCCGTTGTTTTTTTGTGTATCCGCCCAAACAATCCACCGTGTATTTCAATGAACCAGGAGACGTTCGTCGCATCTGCAGTTCCGCTATTCGTAACCGCAGCAAAAACACCAATCCCGCCTCTTCGAATAGTTATCTTGATGATCGGACTTGGTGATGCGCCACCGATGTGATCATAGTAGACATCCGGGTTTTCAGATCTGATGTCAGTCCATAGAATATTCCCATCAGTGGTAATGTCACTGGTTCGATATGAAACATCAACGGTTCCATTGTTATCATTGATTTGTATCGGTGAACTCCAACTTCCCCCTCCATCTCCAGTAGAAACCGAGTAAAGATTACCATTGGAAACATAAGTGCTGGTCGCTTCACGTCCGTAGGAAATCACGGTTGGATACAGTTCATCGTGTTCCACATCATCAGTAACACGACTCATATTCCACGTCATTCCTCCATCTGAAGAAGTAATACAGACAATATCCTGAGTACCTGCAGCATCTGATTGACATACGATCTGGATATGATGTGCATGTGCACTCACATCAGGATATTGTTCATTTGCATCAACCACACCCAATTGATACCAATCGACCTGCCAATTGTGCATCCACCAGTCATGCACATCAGCAATTGCAAGCAGAATATCTCGTTTATTTTCACTATTTCCACCGCTAGGGTAATCCCATACTGCATACAACTTTCCGGTAGTTCGATCGATACTAACTGAAGCATGAGCAGTATTGTTAAATGCTGGCCACCACCAACACCATCCGCTGTTTGGATTTGTATACTCGGGGAAATAAAAAACCGGAATATGTTCCCCCGGATGCATTGGATGGGTACAACTTGCGGTAGTGGTTTGAACACCATACCACCATGTTGCCGCGCCAACGTCGCTATACCCTGCGATATCAGGACGTTCATTCTCACGAAGATAATATGATGACCAATCCCAACAGGAAAGCAACCAGGATTCTGGTTGTAAAGGATCCTCTATATAAAGCAGATACTGTGCAGCTCCAGATAAATCATCATTGTCAGGTACAAAAGTTCCATAGAATGTTGTATCACCCCAGTAGATCAAACTTGGATAATCATATCTACCTTCAAGTGGAAAGTAGCATTGATCAATCCAGGTGTCACCCTGATCAGTTGAGAGTGTATAGATGATGTTTGCTGAATATTTATCAGTCTCAAGGACATACGCTCCAAAGAGGAGATCATAATCATCTCGTGCGATAGCTGGATGATATTCATGGTACTGAGTTGCTGCAACAGGAGTATCTGAATCTTTTGATACGAACGAAGTTTTGACAGGATTTCGAATGCAATAGTGACGTTGTTGTCGTTGTGGGTATACGCAAAGAGGCGGTTTCAGATGCATGATTTGAAATTCTGATTCTGGTGCATCGTACCAATGGGTTTGCGCTCTAAAGACAGGAAGAACAGCTGCTGCAATAACAAACATGCATATAACGATACTGAAAAATTTCATATTCACTTCCCCCAGATGGTATAAGGATGTTTGGTAATTTAAACATTTTCCTTAGAACTCATGCGATATATCCTGCGTACTTGAACCAAAGCATTTAAAAATGTCAAGATATACCACCAAAACCAATGAGTATCAAGATTTTTGTCACCGGTGGAACATTCGATAAAGAATACGATGAGATAGAAGGGAAGCTTTTTTTTAGAAATACGCATCTGCAGGAGATGTTAACGTTAGGTCGATGTACCATTCCTGTTGATATTGAAGTATTGATGATGGTTGATAGTCTCCAGATGACTGAAGCTGACCGTCTGCTGATTCGGGATCGTTGTTTGACAACAGCTGAACATAAAATTGTAATTACTCATGGAACTGACACCATGGTTGAAACCGCAAAGGTTCTCGCAGGTAAAATTACGGACAAAACCGTAGTGTTAACCGGTGCGATGATCCCCTACCGACTTGGAAGTTCAGATGGCTTGTTTAATCTTGGGAGTGCACTAGCATTTGTTCAAACACTTCCACCGGGTGTATATATTGCAATGAATGGAAAATATTTTACTTGGGATAATGTCCGAAAGAATAAACAAAACGGCATATTTGAAGAGTTACATGAACCTTTAAATAGGTGATAATTTTTACCGTAGGGGCCATTATGGAGGTGAAACTGACGTGGTACAAAAACAAACGTTTCTTAGATTGATATACGGAGTAACATTAGCTCTAATTTTTTCATTCAGCGCCATTGTTTCCTCTGCAGAACAACCGACTACTACATCATATGAACACACTGCAGTTGATATTGGGATATATGCGATTTCGATTGGAAATTTTGAATTCAACAAGGGAACCTATGTGATTGATTTTTATGTGATTCTCCACTGGAACGACAAGAATATTACACCAACAGGGTTTGAATTCATGAATGGTCGTCCGATGTCAAAGGAAAAAATTTTCGAGATGTCTGAAACTGGTCAAACCGAGGTGTGGTATCGCCTCCAAGCAAATCTGTTTATCACCCCGGATTTCACGAAGTATCCTTTTGACACACAACAACTGAAAATCATTATTGAGGATTCAAAATTTAACACGTCATTTTTCCATTACACGCCAAATCTTGCTGTATGTGGTGTTGACGACGGGTTTCAGCTTGCAGGATGGGATGTTGAATCCTATTTGATCGAAGTCCATAACCATACGTATCCTTGGAATGAAACGTATTCACAGATGGTTTTTACGATCAATCTTGCTCGTGCAACCGGTCCGACAGCAGCAAAACTTTTGCTTCCCCCGATCATTTTCTGCATCGTTTCAGGGCTTTCATTTTTCTTCAAAGGAGATAAAATAACCCATCGGTTAGGTCTTGGAACCAGTATGCTTATCTCAGCAGTGATGTTCCATTTAAGTCAAACGTCGTCACTCCCAGCGCTCCCCTCACTCATTCTCATTGATAAAATTATGATATCAGTGTATGCATTTCTTGCATCATCTCTGCTTGCAACCACCTTGATTTACATCGATGAGGAATACTGGAAAGATGTTGATTATACAAAAATCGTGAATCGATTCGGAGCGATGATAACGATCATTTTGCCATTTGTTGTTTTCGCGATTTTGAACTTCGTGTAGCAAACACTGGTTCACCAAGCAGAATTCGTTTCATCTTCTTTTTTGTTGCATAATCACAGACAACATCAACAGGTTCGAATGTGAAAGGATTCAGTTTCGTCCAGTACATACACGTTGAAATCGTCATCGGCGTTGGTGTGAACAGCTGAAATTGTTCTACGTTTCGCAGTTTCATCTTCCGAATCATCTCGCGGAGGTATCTTGTATCCTCAAGCGTTTCTCCAGGATGACCAATCATAAAATAGTACGTCAGAAACTGTTTTTTCTCAGCATTTATTTTGGTAAAAAAATCAAGAAACTCAGAAAATCGTGTGTTGTCTTTATGCATCAATGCTGTTACCTTTGGTGAAAAATGTTCTGGAGCAATTTTGAGACATCCAGAGATATGATACTTGCTCAGTTCTTCGATATACCGAAGGTTGTATAGTGCAAGATCGTAACGGATGCCACTTCGGACAAACACTTTTTTCACTCCAGGAATCATCCGAACTTTTCTTAAAAGATTGATGAGTTTGAGATGACTACGGTCAAGCTTCTGGCAGTCGATGCAATGATGCAAACAATGATCTCTGGAGGTACAGTCCATGCCATACATATTAGCTGATGGACCGCCGAGGTCATCGATGTATCCTTTGAACTGTGGATGTTCAGTGAGACGTGTGATTTCCTCTAAAATATTTTGTTCAGATCGAGAAATAATTCGTTCACCTTGATGGAGTGCTAATGAACAAAAATGACAGAAACCAATACAGCCTCGATGGGTGACCACTGAAAACTGCGCCATTTTTAATGGTGATTGTGGATGCAACTTCCTGGTGTAAGGAAGTGAATATATCCAATCGAGATCCTTAAAGGTATATGTAGGATAGCGATACTGTACAACGTAGCTGTTTGTGTACTCCTGAGCAAGATTTTTATCATTTGAAAATGCCTGTTGCATCCGACAGAATTCAACCGGATCCGTACACACCTGCGTATACGATGGAAGTAGTTCCATAGAGTCATCTATGGTTCGTGAAAGGATACAGGTCCCCGGGATGCCGATGAGATCAGTAGTATTGGCAAGTCGGTGGACAATATCAAGGAGTTGTTTTTCACCGTTTCCATAGACAAGGATGTTTGCCCGTGAATCAAGCAGAATGCTTCGTCGTAGTGCATTGTCCCAGTAGTCATAATGAGCAAAACGTCGTAACGATGCTTCAATACCCCCGATGACGAGCGTGGTTGACTTGAAGTATTCTTTAATTTTGTTACAATAATAAATAACTGCACGATCTGGAAGCTTTGTAATTTGTTTATATCCGGTATCTGCACGTCTGCGTTTTAAAGGGGTATAGTTATGGAGCATGCTGTCAATTGAACCAGAACTCACACAGAAACACAGCCGGGGGCTTCCAAGACAGGTGAAATCCTCCTTTGTTTCTGGTTTTTCAATGATGCCGACGCGATAGTTTTTTGCATCTAAGACTCGTGCAAGAATTCCAACTGGAGAGAGCGGATGATCATCATAGTATTCCCCGCTGACGAGAATCACATCAAAATCATGCCCAGTTTTCGAAATCATACCACTCCTTCTAGATAACAACAACAGCTATAAAAAGACATAGAACGAGTTGGAGAGACAGATTTTTAAATCATGATGGGTTGCATCATTATATACATACAATGGATGAACAAGTATATGGAACAGAAAAACAGAGAAAATAAAAAATACCACCAGGTTGGATTGCTCGGAGTTGCTGTTGGCATCCTCAGTATCATTTTTATGTGGATTCCGCTGATGACAATCATTGCTATTGTGTTTGCAATTCTAGCAGTTGTGCTTGGATATATAGCAAAAAAACATGGAGATCGGTATGGATTCTACGGTTTTATTCTTGGGATTATTGCGATTGTTCTTGTCGTAATTCTGACGTTGCTCGCCGCAACACTATATGTCTACGTATCAGGTTTTGTCGGTGGGCAATGATATTGTTCGGTAATCGCCTACTGCTGAAAACTTCTTTAACCCTGGGGAGGTACGATACCACGGTATGAAGAGACTTCTGGTAACAAATGATGATGGTTATACTTCAGCTGGTTTTTTTCCCTTACTTGAAAAACTCTCTCGCAAGTTTTCATTAACTGTTGTTGCCCCGAGTAGTGAAAAAAGTTGGATTGGCAAAGCAATTACCACAAAAACAGAATTACAGATTCATGAGGTTGACTACGATGGTTTTCATATTTTTACAGTTGATGGAACACCTGCTGATTGTGTGCAACTTGGTATGTATACTATCATGGAAACGAAACCAGATTGCGTAGTCTCAGGTATTAATCAAGGGGAAAATGCAGGTCATGCTCGGATTTTAAGCTCAGGAACTGTTGGTGCAGCAATGGAGGCAGCATTTGAAGGTATCCCCGCACTTGCTGCATCCATCATGATTCCTTATGAATGTAAAGCTGGAATTGATTTGTTTGACAAAAAAAATCGATATGTGTTTGATAATGCTGCAATGATCACAGCAAAGATTGTTTCAAAGATCTGCGAACACAAGATGAAACATATTGATCTGTTTTCTGTCAATATTCCTTTTGACGCCACATGTTCTACTGATCTTGTAATTACGAAACCATTCAAAGACCCGTATGGAAAACTCTTTCATCGGACCAACAAGGGATATCTTCATCGAACGCCGCCGTTGGACTTTTCGATGATCCATCCGGGATCTGATCTCGAGACATTACAGAAGAAAAAGATTTCTTTGACACCGCTGAGTCTTGATTTGGTAACATCGCAGTCACTGACTGAAGCACAGCAGCTCTTTGACTCATGGTAAAAAAAAGTATGAACGTGATTTTTTGTATTAGTTTTTAATGAAAAAAAATGCTATGGCAATAATGAGATAGACGCTGAGGAGCTGGGCACCTTCAAGCCAGTTACATCTACCATCTGATGAAAGATAATTAATAATTAAAACGGCGAGAATCACCGCAAGGATTTCAAACATAGAAAACACCAGGGTGAATCCGAAGGAAAAGATACTACTGACGATCATAATGATGGGGACGACAAACAATGCTATTTGAATAGCACTGTTTAACCCAATCTCAATAGAAACGTTGATTTTATTTTGAATGGCAAAACGGATCGCTGTTGCATTTTCAGCAATGTTGGTGACGATGCCGACAAGAACGATACCGATAAAAGTCTGAGTGATACCGATTGTTGTGGCAACAGTCTCAACAGTTTTTACGAGAAATTCGCAAATGATTGAAACAACAAGGACTGATAAAAATAGAATAAATGCTGCATACTGTTTGCTCAGAACAGGACGTTCTTGGAGTGATTTCACCTCGGAGCTGACTTCAAACATATCTTTATGAGTCCAGAGTGAAAACACCAATCCTGCAATGTAGATGATCGCCATGACCACAGCAACAGCAACACTCATAAGATGTAAATGGTCAGGTTGCGGCTGCGGTGTTATGTAGACATAGACACTCGGTATTGCAAGCCCTGCAACCACTATGATCAACATCGTTGATGAAACAGCAACTGCTTGGTTGTTGAAACGTTGATACCGATATCGTAAACCACCAACAAAAATACTCAGACCGACGAGGAGGAGAATATTACAGATAATACTACCAATAAGTGATGCTTGGATCAATGGGATAAGATGTTTTCCTTCTTTAAGTGCAAAAACAGCGATAAGGAGTTCAATCATGTTTCCGAACGTCGCAGAAATAAGACCACTAATCATAGGGTTACTCTGGAGTACTATTTCGTTTGCTGCATATCCCATAATTCGGGCAAGAGGAACCAACGAAAGAATCGCTGTGACAAAGATAATGAGATGAAATTGTGTGAATATACCAAAAAAAATACATAGTGGGATAAAAACAAGAAGGTAATAGAAAATCCTCCCGATATTCATCCTCCGTCGGATAATCTTTGCAAAACTGACTGCGCGAATATCTCGCTCAAGATGATCTTTTTTAATAATCAAAGGGAGCATACATGCTCCGCATATCCAAGGGTAACAATAAATCTTTCGAGAAAAAAGAATCAAAAAATATCAACTAGAAACCGACAATGAAGCCGAAAATGGTAAGTGCTAAGGAGCCGAGATAGATGATAACTGATTTGAAGGTCGTATGTTTCCAGCAGTGAACACTTTGATTGAGAATGAAATTTGATGCCATGATAAAAAAACCTGTAATTGAAAGTAAGGGGATATACTGGATGATGAGTTTACAGAGCTCGTAGATGAGGGGTGTCGCAAGTCCGAGGATAACAGTTATGCCAAGGTAGATTGCAACTGATTGTTCTTTAGTTCGATATTTCCCGAAAAACATGAAGCCTTTCGGGGTGATTTTATAGACCAGACTTGAGATAACGGTGACTATAATTCCGGTGAGAATAAGATTACTTGGTTCCTGTAGGACATCGAGCACACCAACCGGTATTTCGACAGGGATTTTTAAAGATGTTTACCGAAGATACTTGGCATTTCTTTGTTGTTGATGATCTTTATCTTCTGGGAATATGCTACAAATCAGCAGAAATGAAAAACAACGATTAGCTCCACAATATCTCACCAAAAAAATATTATATGCCAAGGAGCATCGTTGCAATGAAGAGGTACAAAATGATTCCGACAATATCTGCAATTGACGTAATGAGCGGACCACTCGCAACAGCAGGATCCCAACCAAGTCGCGTGAACAGAAATGGTAAAGAAAGACCAATGAGACTACCAACAAATACAATTGCCATCATGGAAAGACCAACAACCAGGGCAATAAGCATACCTCCTCGGAAGATACCAAGTATAGAAACAACCACACCCATGGTTAGCCCGATTGCCCCAGCGACAAGTACTTCTTTTCCAACACAGTAATACCAATCCTGAAGCTTTACATCTTTGATTGCAAGAGCACGAACCATCAGGGTTGACGCTTGAGAACCTGCATTTCCGCCACAGTCAACAAGCAACGGCATAAAAAGAACTAAAACAAGGTATTTGGCAATAGTATCTTCAAAGAAAGCAATTGCAGCACCAGAAAAAATATTGACAAAGACTAGAAAAACTAACCATCCGATGCGTTTCTGATACAAGGTTCGAATAGGAGCATCACGAATTCTATCGGGGAGCTTTCGTTTACTCATTGCAGCGATTTTATGAAAATCCTCTGTGGTTTCTTCTTCACCGACATCAATCAAATCATCAACCGTTACAATACCTAATAAAACACCTTGTGAATCGACAACAGGTAATGCATACAAGTTATGTTCTTTGATGAGATGATATGCTTTTTCTTGATCATCGAAAGCACTAATACACACAAAGGTATAATTCATGATATCTGAAATTTTATCGGTTGGATTTGCTAGTATGATCTGACGAAGGCGAAGATCGTCTATGATTTTACCTTGTTCATCAACAACATAAATCATCGCAAGAATCTCACTATCTTTTCCTTTATCACGGATATATGCTAAGGCTTGTTCTACCGTCCAATCAGCACGGATAGCTACAAAATCAGGTGTCATAAGACGACCGACGCTATCTTCAGGATAGCCTAAGAGTTGACGTGCTTCTTTGAGATCTTCAGGGCTTAACAATTCAAAGAGACGGCGGGTGACTTGTGCAGGTAATTCCTCAAACAACGCAGTTCTATCATCAGGGGTTAATTCGGAGAGGAGCGTCGACGTTTCTGAGTCTGTCAAATTTTTTAGAAGAATGTCCTGAGCCGCTAAATCCATTTCAGAAAAAACATCAGCGGCAAAATCACGGGGAAGAGAACGAAAAATGAAAATACAATCAACTTTTTCTGCGTCTTGTATGAGTTTTGCCACAGTCACTGGTGGTAATTTGACGAGAAGTTTTCTGAGATCATTCCATTTTCGTTCATTGATATACTTTTTTATGTCGCATTTTGTTTGTTCAGTAAGGACTCCATTTTTTCGAAAAAGTTTCTCCTTTGTAGAGCGAAGTGCATCATTATTTGTAGGTGAGGGATTGCAAGGATCGTTTGTGTTGCTCATAGTGCCTTAGAAAAACTGTACAGCTCATTACATTATTTAGAATTTCCGATATTGTATTTTTCAACAGCCTATCTTTCTTTTTTTTGTTTACGGCGGGACCGAACGTAGACGATAAAAAATGTTCTATAAAAATATTTTATCGTTTCAGTGTTACTCCTCGTTGATTTTGATACGTACCTGAGCGTTCGTGATACAGAGCATCAGGAATTGTTGAAAGTTGTTCGAACACAATTTGACAGAACCGATCGCCAATATGAATCTGAACCGGTTCATGACTGGCGTTGAAACAACTAATGGTGAGAGTCCCATGGAAGCCGGCATCAACTTTCCCAAAACTTGTCATAATTCCTTTGCGAGCATAACTTGATCGAATCCAGAGCTGTGCTACGAGTTGTGGTCCCATTTTGATAAATTCTTTAGTGCTGATAGCAAACCATGTCACTGGCGGGATAATTGCTGTTCCTTGTTTGATGTGTTCATTGGTTTTTTTTATGAGAATTTCATCGATGATGAGATCATAGCCGTTGGGTGTGATGTTTGTTTCATGAAAAGGTTCAATTCCTAGAAGTTGACTTTTCAATGCTGCGAGGATGTCTCTATCAGAAAGTATGCTCATATTTCGACCTTGTCTGCATAACAAAAATTTTCTGTCTAGCCAACAATCGTTATTTTATTGATGGTTATTTTTTCAAGTGGTCGATCGTTGCGATCAGTTTTTGCATTACCAATACTGTCAACAACATCCATACCTTCAACAACTTTCCCGAACACCGCATGTTTACTTGATGCTGGTTCTTTGTCGAAATCAAGATATGTGTTGTCGACGAGGTTGATGAAAAATTGACTTCCACCGGTGTTTGGTCCGCGGTTTGCCATTGATATTGTACCACGGACATTACTCAGACTTTTATGGAATTCATCCTTGATCGTATAGCCAGGTCCTCCTGTTCCTGTGCCGTGGGGGCAACCACTTTGAATCATAAAATCTTTGATGACTCGATGAAAAATCAAACCATTATAGAAACCGGTTTTTGCCAGGCTTATAAAATTTCCTGCAGTGATTGGTACTTTGTCTTCAAAAAGCTCTACTTTAAAGATCCCTTTGCTTGTCTCAAATGTTGCAATTTTATTTACCATATTTTTTCCTCCTTAGGTTGCATATGTTATGGTGATGCTATTGATGATCACATCAGTTACCGGCCAATCTTGCATATAGGTGTACTTTGTGGTGGTTTCAACTGATGCAATCTCTCGTACGACATCGAGTCCTTCGATGACAACACCAAATGCTGCATAGTTATCGTCGAGGAAGGATTGTGGTCCATCACAGATGAAAAATTGACTTGTTGCACTGTTTGGATCATTGGTTCGCGCCATGGAAATCGCACCATCAACATGTCGTACCTCTGGATTGATTTCAAGATTAATGGGTCCATATGGGCTTTCTTTCGGTGTGCCGTCAGGATAAAATCCTCCACCTTGGATCATGAAATTATCGATAACTCGGTGGAAAACTAATCCATTGTAAAATCCATCGTTAGCAAGTTTTACAAAGTTTTCTACAGTAGTTGGTACTTTGTCAGCAAAAAGTTCGACCCGGATCGTACCCATGGTGGTGGTAATTACTGCAATTGGATTGCCTTTCGGAGTTTCATTGTTTGATCCTGGCTGCTGCAACAGAATTACTAAGGATAACCCAATGACAATTAATACTACAACAAACAGAATTATGCCGATTTTTTTGTTGTTATCTCCTTTTAGGGAAATCTCAGGGGTTTGCGTTTCCTTTTTTTTATGACCCATAATCTTGTTCACCAGCCCCAGTATATCGCCCATTGTTTATAGATTTTTTTTATATCTTTTCGAAAAAAAAGTTCTCTAGTATATTAGTGATGCCTGGTTTTGCAGCAGTAATACATAGGTAAGTAAAAATTTGTAAATGACCAGGTATTGGTCTCCAGAACACGATCCCGTACAAATAAAGGTTTACGATACCATTGGATAAACGGACATACTACTCAACTCCTTTTTACTGGTTTGTTGTATCTGTTAGATAAAATTATATTTTTATATAAAAAAGTATATATAACTTTGAATCCTATTAATATTATTGCCGGATAGGAAATAGATATGGCTTATCGTCAAAAAAAAATAATAGGCATAGCTATAGTTCTTGGTATCTTTACCTTTATAAATATTCTTGCTGCGACCTTTATTTTTATTGATATCCGTGCAGTCGACATGCCAAAAACCATTCTTACTCTGGAGGTTGTTGAGATAACAACTGATGAAGCAGTACTGAAAGCAACCGTATTGATTGATAATCAAAATCCTTTTGATGTGATCGTCAAAGATTTAAAAATGATCACAAAAACAGACACTGGTGAGGAGATACTGAAGTTTTCTATTCCCGGTGGAGACATACCATCGAAGAAAAATAAAACCTTTTCTACTGATATTCTTTTTTCTCTGAAAAACAAAATTCCAGATCGGTTAACCAGCGAGATAACAGGAACCATGGGAATTCGATTTTTTAGCCTGATTACGAAAACATTACCTGTTCAAGTGACGGTCATCACATCAATTGGTGATAGTATACGATCATTATCGATGCCATTGATCCATGCAAATATCGAATTTGATAATATCAGTAAACACGGTGTGAATATCACCACAAAACTTGACATACAAAATCCAAATTCTTTTGATTTGAGTTTTGATGATATATCGATTACTGCAGTAACTGATGCTGGAACAACTGTTGGAGTTGTAAATGTCGCTAGCGGGCTGCTGAAAGCTCACCAAACAACAACAATGCAGGGAAAAGGATCAATTCAACTCAAAGCATTAGATGCAAATGTTTTAACAGTAACTGTGAATGGAAATGTCAGCGTGCATATCGCCGGAGCAAAGAAAAAAATCCCATTAACTGTTGACGCTGACATCAACGTGCCACATCTCAGTGACATTTTTTCCTTAAACACACCAACTGACATGATCATTAAATCTGATATGGAGCTGAAAGGTCGAGGTTTTATTGATCATATAACTCTTGAAATTATTAACCCAAATAACTTGCCGCTTGAAGCAAAAGATGTAACGTTTTCGATATATGTTGTCGCAAATGATGTTGAAGAACTGGTCGGTGAAACAGTTATTGAACGTGCATCAGTTCAAGCGAAAAATAAAACTTTTCTGAAAACCGAAATCTCCATGCCGTTTTCAAAGATTTTACGACCAAAAGGCGGTGGGTTTTTCCCAGACGCATTACTGGTTACCGTCCGAGCAAAAGTGACGATTGAAGGTCTTGATCAATGGTTCTGGCTTGGAGTGAGTGGATATCAGGACTTGCATATTCTCCGATAACTTTTTAACAACCTGATGTCTCAGTATATGTTTTTTGTTGAAAATGAGAGTTGAGATTGGTGAACATACTCTACGGTGTGTGTGGTGAAGGATTTGGTCATGCAAGTAGAAGTAGAATTCTAATGCGATATCTGCTCTCGCGGAATCATACCCTGTGTATTGTTGCTGGTGGCAAAGCATATCAGCTCTTATCATCAGAGTTCTCAGAGGTTCACAAAATCGAGTCAGCACATTTTGTGTACAAAAATAATGAGGTAAAACTGATTCAAACTTGCGGAAAAACACTGTATCAAACACTGTTCCGTGCTCCTCGATCATTACTCACGGTCAATCGGTGCATACAGCAATTTCAGCCAGATATTGTTATTACTGATGCTGAACCGTTGTGTCTGTTCGCAAGTAAATTCCACCGCATTCCTTGCGTAAGTATCGATAATCCTCATGCGTTACTTTTTCGAACATATCCTGTAAAATCTGGAGAGTTTTTTCCGTGGTTTCTGCTGATCATGGCGTTGAGGATGACGATGCATGGTGCATCAAAATATCTAGTGTATGATTTTTTTGACCAGCCAAGCAGCGATGAACGTGTTGTATTTTTAAAACCGTTAATTCAGGAGGGGATACGTCGTCAGAAACCCTGCTATGGTAGGCACATTTTTGTGTATCATACGATTGGGTCTAATCCAGCAATCTTGGAAACGTTGAAGAAAACACAAGAAACCTATATTATCTACGGGATGAAGAAAAGCGGCACTGAGAAAAATGTCGTATTCAAGCAATTCAATGAACATGATTTTTTTACAGATATCAGCACAGCAAAAGCTGTTATCACAAGTGGTGGTTTCACGGTGATTAGTGAAGCATTGTTTTTACGAAAACCGATATTCTGTCTGCCGATTAAAAATCAATTCGAACAAATGCTGAATGGTTTCTGGGTTGAACAACTCGGTGCAGGAATTTCAACCTTCTCGATAACTGAGGAAAAACTGGCGGTGTTCTTGGGCAATCTTGAACAGTATCAGAAACATCTGAAATCGTATAATCCTGGAGATCAAGAAAAAACGCTGCAGACGATTGAACAAATCCTGATATCCTTGGTTCAAAAAAACTAATTATTCGACTGCATCTTTGGTATATGAAAACGTAGAGCAGTAACGTTTCATAGACCGATAAATAAATGATTGGAGTACAACGACACTTGGATGTAGATCTGTTTTTCGAGATCGGATGAAGGTGTCATATGATATCTTATGTTCTGTGGTGAGGTGTAACTTTTTCAGTATCTCAGAAATGATCTTTTCAGGGTGAGCACAGAGCTCATCATACGTTATTGAAATATAATCATCAGCAGTTAGTTTGTTGATATTGCGCAGGTAATAACGTGTACCATGTGCAGTATACATCGTGAGCAGCATACAACTAAAAACAGAGAGGTGTGAAAACAGCATACGAAGTGGCAACAACAGTAAGGGATTTTCGTAGATTTTTGTATACGTTTTTGAAAGTTGTGTTGTGTAGTAATTTTTCTGCTGGAGGAGAACATGCATCGCGTTAATTGTTGAGCTGATAGTCTTGAACGGGTGTCGATGAATGAAGATAAACTTTGCTTGAGGAAATCTCTTTTTCAGAAAGAGAAAATTGGAGAAATCATACGGATTCTTTACAAGAATTGGTTTGTTGTTTTCTGCAAGAAACTGGATTTTTTGACATAATGTTGTAAAAACATCAATATTTGATGGTGAAAGCTTCATAGTATTTGAATATCGGTCAAGGAGAAAACCGTATTCTTCAGCAAAATCAGCAGTGACTTGTAAGGTATCGATTGCTCGGTCATCAAGACCATGCTGTTTGAAGGTATCAGTGAGATGGCGCTGTGCTTCTTTGGTTTTATTATGGAGATGCGTATCAATCAATGTTTCATAGTTGATGATGTGATACGCTGTGACTGGATTGAAACATCCAGTTGCAGTCAGCATCTTGTAAAGGATGCTGGTTCCTGAACGGTGAAAACCAAGGATAAAAACTAGTTGTATGTTTTGATGTTTTATTTTTTCAAGATGCGGATCATCTATCCCCATAGCATCCATGATAATACGTGAGTGTTTGAAAAAGATATCTCAAAAAATGATCAGAGAAGATGAACAGCAGTCAATACCGCGATAAGTACAGAATGGGTGACATAGATTGCAACTCCAACATAGGAAATCGAGAGAAACGAGATGAGAAGTTTTCGATTCTCAGAGATTGACGCATGATCAATGAGCTGGGTTGCAAGTGCCATAAAAAAAAGGATGATGAACCAGTCAAAAAAATTGGTTACGGGGACGCCAAAGAATGATACAAACGGTGTTTGTTCAGTCCATACCCACCAGTGATTGCGATGGGCGATTGGGTCTTCAAGAAGATCCAGACAGACACCGATACAACCGGTGAGACCAGAAATAAGAATCATTCGGGGGAGGGTTATTTTTGAAAACACTGATGCAACAAGGTGTTTTGCAAAGGAGAGAAATAAAAAAAGATTTGTGCTCCATCCAAGAAGTATAATAAGAGGGACACTTCCTCCGATAACTGAGAGGTAGATGTAATAGTTTGGGTAGAGATATCTGCCGTTTGCAACCGCTGAGGCTTCGATAAATAATGCTGCTCCCATCATTGGTAGAAAGTATCGAACGGTTTTTTTCCATCCGTTTTTTTTCCATGAGAAAAAAACAAGGAGTGACCAGATGATTGTTATGGCACTCATAAAAAAAAGCATAGTGATTGAAATGTGTGCTGTCGTGTTGATTTGTACAAGGGACATATCATCATGGTTCCTTGAATCGAGATATAATAGTGCGGATTTCCTTAAGACCAAGAACTGGGAGAAACGCACAGAATATTCCGATAATAACCTCCCAATACGACTGAGATATCAGTCCGGCAGCTGTTATCATCACCAGGCGAAATAGATACAGAAGTACAACAATACTCAGGGTCATACCAAATAATTTGACCGTGCAGGACGTAGATGAATCGCTGGTTTCACTGGTTGTCTTTTTTTCTGCTGTTTTCAGGATGATGATCGTAAGAATGATTCCTGCACCGGCGATAAGGAAAAATATGGGAAGATCAACCATACTATTCTCTCGCGTCTTTTTTTATCAAAATGGTATATCATGAATGATATTAGAATGCTTGGTTTGGAGAGCAAGATGTTATAAACATGTGTATCTTTTCATAATAACATAACGAAGTGGACGCAGAGCATCATGAAGGAAAAAATCATGGAATATACGTATCAAGAGCTCGACCAGTTGCTTGATGCGCTCCTTGAAAAGAATCATCTTCCCTCGTTGATCTCCTATAAAGATACACAAGTCCATTACCAGCGGAAACACCAGATGCGAATTATTTTCATTGCACTCTATCGATTATTTAAAGCTCAATACTTTTATATGAATTTACTGCAGGATCAGTTAAAAAAATTAAAGACTACGGGACCTGTGTATCATGAGTTAAAAAAAACCCGTTGTTTGAAAAATCTTCGTACGTATCTCTATCTTTCAAAAGTTGGTTTAACTGATCTAGCACAACATCTCAACGGCGCATTTGATTATGTTCTGTGCATGCATTTTGCGTTTGCAACCATGCTCTACGATGCAGCATTTGATGTTCCGCTTTGTAGTAAATATCTCAAAGATTTTGATCAGTTTATCATGCAGAGGAAAAAAATAGAATCTTCTGATCCGTATCTGCTGGTGTTTCAAGAGTCAGTTGATACTATTGAACAACGCATTGGTTCTGAACATTTTGATGTTTTTATGAGCTATGTTCAAATTGAGCATATCAGCCAACTGATGAGCAGATATCAACGTTCTGATGTTTCTATTTCAAAAGGAGATCTCATGAAGATTACGTTTGCTAAAGGTGGCATCTCTGGGTTGGCATTGATGCATCTGTTCGTACCAACGATGAATCAAGAACAACGCGGTGCGATCTATGAGCTTGGTGCTGTGATGCAGCTGATTGATGATATCAGTGATATTAAAGAAGATGTAAAAATCGGGATCCGGACTCTCCCGAATCAGCGTCTACTTTCTTTTCAAGAACTCCAAGAACTGTATTATGGCACCGTGAATCATCTGATTGATGCATGTAACATGGATCCGTACACACCAAACGGAACACTTGATATGCTCTGTTGGTTTTCAGAGATCATCCTGAATAAACGGTACCAGAAACTCATGCATCATGTAGAATAGACATCATCCGTTGCTGAGCAATGCAACAAACGGGTCGATATCATTAAAGGTAATCTGCCCGTCTTGATTGATATCACCGTGTAAGGTTGCTTTGATGCGGTACTGCTGCTGATACCCATAGGGATCTGAGAGTGCAAGGACAAAAGGATCAATATCACCAAATGAAATCATACCGTCAAGGTTCAGATCACCGAGTTTGAATCGATGCATGAGTGGATACTGATCTTGGTTGTTGCCCCCAGCAATCGGATAGCTGCTGTCGCCGATGCCATCATAATTAGCATCAACTCCAGTGTAATCATCATAGTAATTGCCTTCATTGTTTCGACTCCATTTGTTTCTGCATTCATCAATGGCATGGTAGGTGTTATTGTATAATGTGTTATGATAAATACTGTTGTTATCTGATGCGTAGTAGAGCGGATGTCCGATATACCGAATTCTGATACCGTAGACGTTATCTGCAATTATGTTTTCAGTCAGGGTATTCATCCGTGACCCATCGCGGTAGTCTAAGAGAAGCTCAGAGGAGACGTAGACGCCGTGGAGATTTCTCGTGATGGTATTTCTCGTGATGGTGTTTGATGAGGAGAGTTCTACTTGGATACCAGCGATAGTGTTCATATAGATGTGATTTGCTGAAATGGTGTTGTGGTGGGAATGTTTTGAGAGAAGAATGCCTTTTTCGTTGGAATGAATGGTATTTCGGGTGATGGTATTGTAGCTGGATGTTGGGTAGAGGTAGAAAAGATCAGCAGTTGAGAGAAGACCAATGGTATTGTTCGTGAGAATGCAGTTAGCCACGGTTGATTGAACGACTGAGCAAAGGAGTATTCCATATTTTGCATGATGGCTTCTGACGGTAGTGATGGCTACATTGCTGGTGTTGACAACTGCGATACCGTAAACATCGAGATTTTTTACTGAGATGTTACGACAGGATATCAATGCAAGATAACCGGCAGCTACCGCATCGAGACAAAGGTTACTGTGGTGTTTGAGATAGATGATTGGTTTACTGTTCACGGTATTAGACGCATCAATGTCATGGTCAAACTGTTCGATGTCGCCTTCAACGGTAAAATCATAGGTGTTCAACCGAATATGGTTCCGTCGGAGTTTACATCCCAGGGAGTACCAGAGGAAAACACCGTGATTTGTGTTGTGCTCAACAATATTATCAGAAAAGTTGCATGCATCTGCTGCGAAGCAGAGAACACCGTCAGTATTGTTCTCGATGGTACAATTGGTAACCGTACAGAACATGGTAGTTTCAGAAAAAACAATGCCAACCTCGTTGTTTCTTGAAATGGTACAGTTTGAAATGATGGTTGATTGGGCAAGAGTACTTAGTTGTATACCTTGCGCATTATGCGTAACCAAAGAGTCTGTAATCATATTCAACTGAGCATGTTGTATGAGGATGCCGATCCTAGTGTCTTGTATAATGCACTGAGTAACAGTGTTCGAATCACCTGTGATTCGGATGCCGCTGGTAAACTCACCATACGATCCATGTTGGATGGTAAAACCTTGGATGGTTGCTCCATCTGCTGACACGGAAACGATGCATGATGCAGTATGTTTCCCATCAAGAATGGTTGAACGTGGATCTGCTCCTCGGAGGATAATTGATTTATCAAGAGTAATAACTTCAGAGTAGGTGTCGTCTTTGACAAGAATCATATGGCCGTCCATGGTGTCAACATCGGTGATTGCTTGTTGGATCGTGAAAAATATTTCTCCGGTATTCGTATTGATAATGTTTCTATAGGGATGTATCAATGGATAACGATCTTGATTACTTCCGCCAGCAATCTGATAGCTGCTGTCGCCGATGCCATCATAATTAGCGTCAACTCCAGTGTAATCATCATAGTAGTTTCCCCCACCAGATGGTCCATTGTCCCAAATGTTTGTTCCTTCATCATACGCATGCATAGGAGTATTGTCAAAAAAGTTGTTCAAAAATATCCTGTTCTGAGTTATCCCACTTCCAAGATACAGACCAGCATAGTCGTTCTGGACAAACACATTTCCAACAATCGTATTAGCATTACTCATTGACCACAATAGGAAACCAGAGTAGGTACTATTGGTTATCGTATTTGAAGAAAAGATATTCTGCGTGGTTTTAAATACAGAGACACCACTCCATCCGCTGTCATTGATTCGGTTATACGAAATTGTATTCTTGGAGGATTCGTGGAGTGTGAACCCGTCAAAACTACTTCCCACAACCGTATTCTTTGAAACACAAGAATACATTGACTGGTAGAGAAGAAGACCGTATCCGGAACTCTGAAGCACGGTATTCTGAACGATCGTATTGTTCGTTCCTTTCAGCGATATCCCCCCGCCACATTGAGAGACTGTATTGTTTGTAATCCAGCTCCGGTCGCTCTGAATCACAATTCCTGATGCTTGACAATTGGAAACGTAATTATGTTCAATGCGGTTATGAACTGCGCATTGATCTTTTTGAATAAAAATACCATGGTATGAATGCGTGATATGGTTTGCAGAAATCGTGGTCGCTGATGGGGATATGATAAAAAGTCCAATCAACGCGTCAGTAATATGATTGTTAGCGATGCGACTTTCTGAACAATTAACCAGGAGCAAACCTGTTTTTCCTTGTCCCTGAATCGTAAAACCAGTTATCTGAACTCTTCCCTGTTCTGCTTTAAGTACTTCTGGATAGATTGATGGGGCAGAAAGAACAACCACATCAGCATCCTCACCAGTAATGTTTGCAGATCGAACAATATTGATATGTTCTGTGTAAGTTCCAGCACGAACATAAATATCATCGGTTGACCCGGCAGCTTCAACAGCATCCTGAATGTATCGATAGGGGTGCTCATTGGTTCCTCCCCAGGGACCTTGAATGTTGTCATCATCAACGATAAAACAGGTATAGACATTATTCACAAACATCACGGTTGTATCTTGGTATATACCATCAGAACAATACACTGTTAAGCGAAGTGTGTAAACCCCATCTGGCAGCAATGTCGTATTAATCGTCCCAACAACTCCGTGTTGCACAGGGGCTGATGAGGTGTAAAGTTCAGTCCACGTTGTTGGAGATCTGGTACTTCCAAGTTCAAGAGTGTATGATTGGAATAAAACACCCCATGCAGTTCCGTAAACATCGATAACGCCACAGGCTTCTCCTGTTGGAGAAATGGGGTTGAGCTTAGCGATAGCTGGCTCTCTGCTCAGTGCTTTTGATGCATTGATACGTCCATGACCAAAAGGTACTGAGACATTCAGAACATCAACTGCTTGCATTAGAATTGTTTGTGCTGACTGTTGAGTGTGATTTGTTGTTTTTGACAGCATCAAGCCAAGTAATCCTGCAACATGTGGGCAGGCCATGCTTGTTCCATTCGCAACGTAATATTTCGCAGTGGGGTCATAGGGTGGAACGAAATGAGAACCAGGTCGTCCAAACAACGCATACATATCTGTATCTCGTGCTCGCAGAGAAAGGATTTCAACACCTGGTGCACTGACATCAACCAGGTTTCCCCAATTTGAGAACACTGCTTTCTGATCAAGGTGGTCAACCGCAGCAACTGTAATCACCTCTTCTTTCATATTTTGAGGGCTGTAAAATTGAACATCATCATTACAGTTACCTGCAGCAAACACTACAAGGCAACCAGCTGCATAGGCGTATCGAACTGCTGTTTCAAGAACAGGATCAGATGGAAATTGAAATGGATACCCCCAGCTATTACTGAGGATCTGAGCACCGTTATCTGCAGCATATTGAATTCCTGCAGCAAGATCCTCAGGCCATCCTGATCCTTCATAATCTAACCCTTTCACTGGCATAACTGAACAGTTCCACATAACTCCGACGATTCCTCGTGCATTGTTTCCGACTGCTGCAATGGTTCCAGCACAGTGCGTTCCATGGCCATGGTCATCGATTGGATCATTGTCATGGTTGACAAAATCCCAACCAATAATATCATCAACAAATCCATTGTGATCATCATCAATACCATTAAAATCCATATCATCAACAACATGATTCTGATTGATATCCTCACCATGATTAATCCATATGTTTTCATGAAGATCTTCATGGTTGTAATCAACACCGGAGTCAATCACTGCAACCACAACATTTTCTGAACCTACTGTTGTGTCCCATGCGCTGCGTGCTTGAATATTGTAAAGCCCGTAGAGATCTCTGAAATTTTGACCCCAACTTCCACTGGTAGAGTAGTAGGGATCATTAGGGATATCATATGCTTTCACAGCATAGCTTGGTTGTGCATACTCAACACCGGGGAGTTGTTGGTATTTGAGAACCTCAGCTGGTATATCGATGTTGGGAGGCACCTTTAAAACAAACCATTGGCTAAGACCGCATGCTTCTTTTGCTGCACTATTCTTTGGTTGGTTATGCAAAGAAAATAACGGTTTCACCGATTGAATCGGTGCAAAAGACTGCTGGTCAAAACCTTGCATATGTTTGATTATTGCTATACTATCTTCTGATGAACTATAAGGAGATAAAGACACATCAGAGGTAAATTTAATAAGAATTGTTCCGGGAGCATATCTATCCGTGTTGCGAAATGAGAACTCAGGAAATTTGTTTTCACTGTTGTCTTCACATCTAGTTGTTTTCGAAAAACATGGATGGGTGTCTGGCAGTGACCTCATATTCTGACTGAATGTACCAGCAGTGTTTTTGTAGCAAATAAACTCATCGTTGAACGGAGCTTCTGTTTTCGCAGTTGAAAAAGGTATAATTCCTACCGTGAGTATAATACTCAGGATCGTTGCACTTGCTTTCAAAAGTATAGATTTTCTTCTTTGTAAAAAAGTTGTTCTCATTATTTTCCCCCTATCAAAAAAACGTAGTATTACCTACATTTTTTGCTAAGCTTTTATCTAATTAGATGTATATAAACTATGTGATTCAAATATTAGATTAGTTATATGTGGTTGTCTGAGGAAGAGGGTCATCAAGCATCAATTTCAACTGTTTTAGAGATTTCAATGGCACAATAGGGCTTGTTCTGAATTATAATACTCAGAAATGATCTCTGCAAATTGATACCCAAGATTTCTGATTTCTTCATATGTTAAATCAAATGTATCGTCATCCAGATTTTTTGCAGATGAATCACTATATTTTTCCATATTTACATCCTCTGAGATTCGAAGTCAAGCAAAATGATCACTCTTTCTGCACCATATATGTATGAGACTCTCATTTTATACTGTTTTTCTTCAAAGAAAAAAGTGTTGCATAAAAGAGAGACTGTCAACTTAAGACACCTCCAAGAGAAGATTATACAAACCAGTCCAAGCAATAGACCATTGATTAATACTCTGTAAAGAGCTACGATGTGGAAAACGCTTCCAGAAGCGTTTCACACGGGCTTTATACTGATTATACCACTGCTCAATATGATTTCTTTCTCCAAAAGTTTGGTGTTCCCATTCCAGACCCAATCTCTGTAAAGCCCAGCGATACCAAGGACCACCATCAACCAGGATTTTAGGTTTATCCTCACAAGTATTCAAAACAAGTTTCAGAAAGTAGAGTGCATCAAAAGATGTCCTACTAACTGAGATATAAACCGCGAGGACAACATGATCCTCAATATCAATTGCATTCCAAATATAGATCTGTCGTCCTTCCCAGTTAACCTTGGTTTCATCCACAGCGATGACCTTTCGTTGTTTATTCTCAGGACAAAAAAATGTGGCACATCTTTTGTACCATTTTCGTAATGCCTCATATGAAAATGGTTCTAGATTTCCGATGATTTTACTGGTTTTCCTATAGGAAAGACCAGCGTGATAGATAAGTATTGCTATCACTTTTGTTTCGTGGCTTGTCCTTTGCATCACAAAGATTTTTCTATCTTCTAACAATTCTACTATTCGATTGAGCATACCCATCCTCTGTTTGCTTATAGAGTGGAATGGGTTGCTCAATTAAAAAAATAATTCCTTAAGTTGACACTCTCACAACCAGCAAGAGTTAATTATAAAAACCAGGATATGATTTGATACATACAATGGAACCTGTATGCTCTAACACCCGTATTCTTCTCCTATCAATGCCATATGCTCAAATCGACATACCCAGCATACAACTACCCCTACTCAAAACATATCTTCAGCAAAGAAACATACCAGTTCACACACAACATCTGTACCTCAAAGCAGCAGAAATCTACGGCTTATCCTCCTACCTTTCACTCATCACACCACCCCATACACCATACACCTCTCAAATGATTTTTACCAAATACCTATTCCCTGATCACTGGTCCGTCACAAAAGATCAAATACAACAAAAATACGAACAACAAAACGCTATAAAAAAAGACCAACAAAACAATCTAACCTTTGATGATTACGAACAACGAACCGATCAATTCTACCACTGGACTCTCAACAACATTAGCTGGCAAAACTATGATCTCATTGGTTTTACCGTAAACTACGGTCAACTTCTCCCCTCGCTAGCACTAGCACATACCATCAAACAACGATGGCCTGATAAAAAAATCATCCTCGGCGGGAGCAGGACAACAGCAGATCTCGGCATCGGAATCCTTAAAGCATTTCCTTTTATTGACTATGCTGTTTCTGGAGATGGAGAAGAGGCACTCTACCAACTTGCTACAGCACAGCCAGAAAACACAATCCCTGGTTTAATCTACCGCTCCAACAACACCGTCGTATCAAACTCCATGCAAACAACACTTGACCTCAACACACTCCCCATACCAGACTACACAGATTTTTACCACGACATCTCCCAGGTAACCGATGATATCGCCTGCTATTTCCTCTACCATGGCAAACTCCCTGTTGAAATATCACGAGGCTGCCAATGGAACAAATGCACCTTCTGCAACCTAGCATTCCAGCATAAAAACTACCGAGAAAAAAAAACAGAACGAATCATCGAAGAAATACAGACGCTATCACAAACCTATCAAATGCTCCAATTTCACCTCATCGGAAACACACTGCCGAAAGAAAACCTCCACCTGCTCGTAGAAAAACTCAAACCCCTCAACCTGTTCTTCTTTGCAGAAGCACGGGCAGACCAACTCACCCGCGACGACTACACCTTACTCAAAGAAGCAGGATTCAACACAATCCAAACAGGAATCGAGTCATTCAGCAAACACTACCTCAAAAAAATGAACAAAGGAACCCGCGTCATCGACAACATCGCAGCACTCAAATACTGTCAAGAAAACCACATCACCAACCTCTACAACCTCATAATCCACTACCCAAACGAAGACCGTCAAGACTACGAAGAAACCAAAAAAATCGTTGAAAAAATACAAACCTATCTTGACCCGCCGCAACTCGCTGAACTTTGCATCCTCTACGGAAGTAAAATCTACCAGCACCCAGAACAATTCAACATCCAAAAACTCGAACCAACAAGCCACGACACCCTCATGTTCCCACCAGACATACTCAAAAACAATTTTTCCTTTGTCTACACCGCTACACCAATAATTCCAAACCCGCCACAAAACGACTGGGACAACCTTATCACCACGTGGAATAACCATGCCCATCAACGAAAAGAAAAAATCAATACCAGTACCAATCCGTTTAGCCGGTATGTTTTTTACTATGTAGATGTTCATTCATTTCTCAAGATATATGACCATCGCGACCCAAAATTTTTCAAATACTATGTCCTTGAAAACATAGAGAGAGATATTTTTCTCACCTGTACCACAATCACAAGCCTTACTGAACTTCACGACAAATACCCAACACTTCCGGACTACGAACTCGCAGCGATACTTAATACATTCGAACAGCAAGACCTCCTCTACCACGAAGACAATTACTACCTATCATTACCTTTAGATTTCATGAAACTCAACCACCGGACAAGACCACAACCTACAAAACAACCAGGCCTGCTCCTCGCGACACCTGCTTAACCAAAACAAAAAAAAACATACCCACGGGAAAAAAAGATGAACCATGAAATCATCATCATCGGTGCAGGACCTGCTGGAGCATATCTTGGATATCTACTCGCATCCCAAGGCTATACCCCTCTTCTTTTTGATCATACCCACCCACGAGAAAAACCCTGTGGAGGGGGACTTACTGCACTAGCGGTGAGAAAATTTCCTATACTTCAAAAAACACCGAACAAAAAACTCCTTGATGATCCAATTACTCTCATCGCTCCTGATGGAACAGCTGTATCTACGTATGGGAAAAAAGACTGCATCCTCATCTCACGGTTAGATCTTGACACGATGCTGGTCACTGAAGCACAAAAAAACGGATGCATCCTTATCAAAGAACGCGTTGAAAACATCACCTATGCAAACAAAACCTGGACGCTTCATACACCACAGAAAACCTATACCAGTACTCTTATTGTTGGTGCCGATGGAGTTCAGAGCATTCTGCGAAAAAAAACAACCGGTCCCATACCACACCAGCATCTTGGCGTCTGTTACGGCTGCTTTGCAACAACCACGACACCACAACCAGGAAGCATACGTTTTTTCCCAGGCATCAAAGGCTACGCCTGGTGTTTTCCAGCAAAAGACCGCTACAACCTCGGAATCGGCGTACCATATTCCCATGCATCACACCTCAAAACCTTATTTCACCAGTTTCTCACCACCCATTATCCCGCCATGAACCTTCAAAAAACATGGGGGGCATATATACCTTCAGCCTCATCAAGTGATTTTTTCACAACACCGTGCGCTGGAAAAAACTGGATGCTTCTAGGCGATGCAGCAGGACATGTTGATCCTATTATGGGCGAAGGAATAACCTATGCACTCTGGTCAGCAGAACAAGCAAGCATCGCCATTCAAAACAATGATATCCTGTCGTATGATCGATTATGGAGAAACGCATACGGTAAAAGGCTTGTTACTAGCTGTCAACTCAGAAACTATTTCTATCACCAGTGGTTTCTCAACAACCTCATACATCTGGCAGCCACCAGTGAAACACTGACTGATCTTATCTATAAAAAAATGATGAACTGGTACAGTTTCGAAGAGTTTTTCATTCGCCTGCTCCTGAAAACACCACGTATCACACGTCAATACCTTAGCATGCACACTAAATAACACGTCTCTGAGTTACCGCAGAAACGTGCTGACAAACTGATCAACCTCAGGAACACCACCTTGAAGAATAATATATCCATTATGCGGCTCACGTTCAGTAATCTCACCAGCAATCGGAGTCAACATCATCTTTTTAACTTCATCAGGATTCGCCGTATGCCCAAGCACCCAACACAGCTTCATATACGCAACCTCCGGCAGCATATTCTGCGCAGGAACAACCCCAAGCTTCATCAAATCACGACCCGTATCATACACATACATCTGTACATATCCCCACAACGTCTGAACCGTCATATACACTGCAATTCCCTCCTCCACAGCACGTTGCAACGGTGCATACAACGGTTTATTCACATGACCAAGACCAGTTCCTGCAATCACAATCCCTTTATACCGATGATCAATCAACGACTCAATCATATCAGGATGCATATTTGGATAATAATACACAATTGCAACTTTTTCTTCAAACGCAGTATCGATAACCACCTCACGGTCGTTCCGACGTTTATTGTAATCCTTCCGGAAATACCGAAACTCCGTCGGACTCACCATCCCGAGAGGTATGTCACCAATTGTTCGAAACGTACTCCGATAACTACTATGCATCTTCCGAACCCGCGTGCCCCGATGCAGCAGGTTATACTGATCACTCGTCGGGCCAAACATACACACCATCACCTCAGCAATGTCACAAAACGCTGCTGTCCGCGTCCCATTAATCAAATTTAATGCTGCATCACTCGACGGCCGGTCCGATGACCGCTGCGAACCAACCAACACGATCGGAACTGGTGGTTTCTGCACCATAAACGAAAGAATCGCACCGGTATGATGCATCGTATCAGTCCCATGACCAATGATGATACCATCAACACCAGCTTCAATCTCCTGACCGATTGCTTTTGCCAACGTGATATACTGTTCAGGCCCCATATTCTCACTAAAAATACCAAACAACTTCTCAGTTTTCAAATTACAAATACCAGCCAGTTCAGGAACAGCACCATACAACTCACCAGGAGAAAACGCAGGAATTACCGCTCCAGTTCGATAATCAAGACGAGATGCAATCGTTCCCCCAGTTCCAAACAAAGTCACATTTGGTTTATTCGGATCCTTCGGAAACTCAGACTCCGGAATCTTATAATGTCCCTCCTTATACCCAACCTCTTCGACCGCCTGAATCGAATCAACCTTGATCCCAACATTATACCCATTGTGAAGCTTTAACACGATATGCTGATCATCCTCAATCTCAGCACGAGGGAGAATAATACCTTGAAACGTACCACGAGATGACGTAATTACGACATCACTCCAAACTTTCACTCCAAACTGCATGAGTTTTTCTTTTGCAGCACCACGATACCCTTTATAGAGATCATCACGAACCATCTCAATCACCAAAGCTATTTACTGCATACCACCGATAAACGAACAAGACCTATAAAGAAATACTGCCCTCAGAAAAAAACCAAAAAAACACGAGGAACATCGGCGTAATATTTAGATAGACTCATCGCATTTGCCCCGTACCGATGAACCAAACATATCACCTCGATGATGATGCCTACTTTAAACACCTCGGATTACAATGCGGTTTAGAAATTCATCAACAGCTCAATACTGATAAAAAACTGTTCTGTCGATGTCATGCAACCCTCCGCCGAGACAAACCAGACTCTCTCATTCTTCGACATATGCGACCAACTCTTTCAGAACTCGGTGAATACGACGGTACTGCACTCATGGAATTCAAAACCAAAAAAAACGTCATCTACCAACTCTACCACGATACCGTCTGCACCTACGAAATGGACGACACGCCGCCATTTCACCTCAACCCGCACGCATTGGATATTGCCCTCGAAATCGCCCTCCTTCTCAACTACAGCATCGTTGATGAACTCCACATCAGCCGTAAACAATACCTCGACGGCAGCATCCCAACCGGCTTCCAACGAACTGGTATTGTCGGCGTTGAAGGATGGATTCCCTACAAAGATCGAAAAATACGACTCATCCAACTCGGACTTGAGGAAGACGCCTGCCGAGAAATCAGCGACCAAGGTCATCAGATCGTTTTCAAAACCGACCGTCTCAGCATCCCTCTTGTCGAAGTAGTAACCTACCCCGATATCCAAACACCGCAAGAAGCTGGAGACGTTGCACGTCTCATCGGACGAATCCTTCGGTCAACCGGCAAAGTACGACGAGGACTTGGCAGTATCCGTCAAGATGTCAACGTCAGCATCACGGGTGGCACACGTATCGAACTCAAAGGCATCTCAAAACTCCAGTACATACCTCGCGCAGTAGCTATTGAAGCACAACGACAAAAAGCCTTGCTTACGATCCGCGACGAACTCAGACTTCGTGGTATCACTGACAAAACCTTTTCAAGTGAACACAAAGACGTCACCACCCTCTTCAAGCACACCCGCGTTCCACGATTCAAGGAAACATTACGACACAAAGGTATCATTGCCGGCATCCTACTCCGAAATTATGCCGGCATCCTTGATATGCCAACACAACCTGGGAAAACATTTGCAGATGAACTTGCAGGTCGCGTCCGAGTTATCGCCTGCCTTGACAGTATGCCGAATATTCTTATCAACACCAAGTTTCAAAACTTTGGCGTAAGTACCAAAGAAATCAAAACCCTAGAACGTCTCTTCTCTATGAAACCAACTGATGCATTGGTTCTCGTTTGGGGTCCTCCTGATGATGTGCACACTGCACTTGAAGAAATCAAACAACGTGCCGTCGAAGCAACCAATGGCGTCCCCTCTGAAACAAGACAAGTTTTCCCAACAGGCATCAACGACTTCGAACGCATTCTTCCCGGACCCAATCGGATGTATCCAGATACTGACACGCCACCGACATCGATACCACAAAACAGACTTGAAACCATCCGAAAAAACATGCCTCAGCACCTCTGGGAAACAGAACGTCAACTCCGCGACCTAGGAATACCCTCGTTTCTTGCAACAAAACTGAGCATTTCAAAGAACCTGTCGCTTTTTCAAAAAATTATCAAAGATTTCAACCTGCAGCCAATGCTTGTTGCAGTTACTCTTGAAGAAACACTCACGTTTTTACGTAGAAAAGGAACACCAGTTCACCAGCTATCAGATCAGACGCTCTATCAGGTTTTTCAAGGATATCATGACAAAAAATTCAGCAAAGAAGCACTCCCTGTACTTCTCGAGTTTCTCGCGAACCATCCAGACACAACAGTTTCTGAAGCCCTCACAACATTACAGATAACACCGCTCTCACATCAAGATCTTGAAAAACTTGTTGAGAAAATCGTAGCACAATACAAGCAGTCTTCCCGAACTTCGCTTTCTTTTCATCACATCATGGGCGAGGTCATGAAAGAAGCACGCATGCGCATCGATGGAAAAACAATAAGCGACCTGGTGTATAAAAAACTCCAACACGATCGCAGAACAAAAACCACATGACCTCTTGAAAAAGAATGTTTGTTCGCACCATCTGCTTTTTCCTTTACCCTCAACTCATCTTCTTTTTCTCATACAGACTTCGCGCCCAGTAGACAAACGGGGTATCGCAAACACCAATAACAACTTTCATGATCATCGACGTGCTAAAAATCTGAAGGATAATCTCTGGTGAAAACACACCAACAAATGCAAGTACGGTAAACATACTCGTATCAATACTCTGACTCAGAAACGTTGAAAAATTATTTCTAAACCACAAATATCTTCGGCGATGTCTATCTTTCAACTTCGCAAAAAGATACACATCAAGAGTTTGCGACACGAGATACGCAGTTAAACTTGCAAAGGTAATACGAGGCAAAAACACAAACAGCGCAGAAAGATGATCACTGACAAAATCAGATTCATCAGGAATAAATGTAATCGTCATCTGCATCAATACGGTCACACAGATCAAAACAAAAAAACCAATCAAAACTGCTTTCTGCGCCTCTTTTTTTGAATAATTTTCTGTAAGAATATCTGTCGTTAAAAACAACGACGAATACACTACATTCCCAAGCGCGGTAACCATCCCAAAAATCTCAACAGTTTTCATCACCTCAATATTTGCAACAATAACAACAACTGCCATCCAAACAAATAAACCATTTTTACCAAACAACCGATAGGCAGCAATCACCATACAGAAACAGAGAAGAATCGACCCAATCCACAACAACTCGTTGATCATCCACAGACGAAAATATTTATTTTACTTATATTTTTCTCCTCAGCATGGGTTTCTTACAGTTCACAGTCAAAGCAACAGATGGCAACGCCAGAACCGGCATCCTTCGCCTTCACCATGGAACCGTCCACACACCAGAACTCATACCAGTTGCAACCAAAGCAACTGTCAAAGCACTCTCAGTTGATGATCTCAATGAAATCGGAGCACAAATCCTCATCTGCAACACCTACCATCTCATGCTGCAACCTGGAGCAGATATCATCGCAGATCATGGTGGCCTGCATCGTTTCATGAACTGGAATAAACCACTCATCACCGACAGCGGTGGATTCCAAGCATTCTCCCTAGGTTTAGGCAAAGAACATGCTGTTGGCAAACTCTTTTTTCCCGGCGAAGAATATACCCACAGCAAGCCGTCTGGTAAATCAATCGTCACCATCACAGATACAGGGATACACTTTCGATCAATTTACGACAATTCACGACAATTTTTGTCACCTGAAAAATCAATAAAAATCCAAGAAAAACTCGGTGCAGACATGATTTTAGCTTTAGACGAATGCACCTCGCCACTATCGTCAAAAACATACACTGCACAAAGCCTTCACCGGACCCATCAATGGGCACAGACATGCCTCAACACACATACCACGAAACAGGCACTCATCGGCATCGTCCAAGGTGGACACTGGAAAGACCTTCGTCTCAGCAGTGTTCATCATCTCGTTTCACTCCCCTTTGACGGATACGCAATCGGCGGTTCTCTTGGAAAATCAAAAAAAGATATGTACCGAATTCTCAACTGGGTTACTCCAAATCTACCTGAAGACAAACCACGACATCTCCTCGGCATCGGCGTCGTTGAAGATATCTTTGAATCAGTTGAACGAGGTATTGATCTGTTTGACTGCGTATCACCAACTCGAATGGCACGGAGTGGTTTTGTCTCTTTGACGCCACCCCTTGGAACCAAAACCAACAAATATCGACTGCAACTTGCATCATCAAAATACCGTAACGATAAACAACCGCTCGACCCCCACTGCACCTGCAAAGTATGTGCCTCATATTCTCGAGCGTATCTCCATCATCTCTTCAAAACCCAAGAACTACTAAGTTTTCATCTCCTCAGTTACCACAACCTCTATTTCATGCTCAACCTCATGCGTGACATCCGAGAAGCAATCAACACTGGTACATACCAACAGCTGAAAAAAACATGGATAAAAATCAAATAGCGATACTGGATAAAAGGTCTCATATGAAAGTAACTTGCCCGCGATGCAGCAGAAGAGTCACCCTCCAAGGAAGAAAAAACAGGGTATGTGCTTGTGGTGAGCTGCTCAACTATCGACATTTTTTACATGAAAAAATCACCTACGATGTGTACCTTGCTGACGCAAATGTGTTGATCTACGCGTTTGAGAAAAGAAGCCACCAGCGACGGTATTGTTACACTGTTGTCATGCTCCGATCTCCATCCATAGTAATCGCAACAACACAACACATCATTGACGAGGTAGGTCCTGTTATTCAACAGTATCTCCCAGCAACATTTCTGGTTTATACCGTCCGAAAAATTCCTCCTGAACTCCAAGAAATTAAAACCAATGTTTTTAAACAACCATCACTCTCTGATTTCTCCTTGATACAAGCAGCCTGTGAACATCCTGAAGTCAAAGGAATTATCACCTATGATCGTGATTTTGGTCGAATTGCAACCTCAGGTTTTATAGAGAAAAAATCCTCGGTGAAGTTTTGGTTAGGCGATGCTCAAGAATTTATAGAAAAACATAGGATCGCCATCAAACGCCAGGATGAACATCTAAGATATGACCAATAACTAAACTTAGAATCCAACACTCTCTCGTAGTATTGTTTTAAACCTTGTTATATAACACCGTGAAGGATTTTTAAGATGAGGGTTGTTTTTCCCCGCGTCTCAGCCGGTAATTGCAATGATCTGAGGAAGGGGAAAAGATATTTAGTAATTTGAGAACAACGGTCTCGTTCTTTGTATTCTATTGTCGTTGGACCTTTCCACCAGGGATTGGACTCTATGAGAATGTCATGGATGTTTGGCATGTTCGTTTAACCTATATTCTATTTTACGTTAAATGTAATTAACGTAGATTCCTTCGATCTTTTGATGGAAAAAACATTATTCAACCATCGATCATGAGAAAGTAATGTATGGACCCGGTAGATTTTAGTTAATCAATTGAAGATGGTTTTTTCAGCACAATCCTTAAATATTCTCAATTATATACACCAAAGTTAACAATAATGTTAATCATGGTGTATAAAAATGAGAAACAACCTCGTTGAAAAACTTGCTAACAAAAAAACGTTCACCATAGAAGATGCACAAAAAACAAGTTCTATCAACAAAGCAGTCCTCAGAGTAATTCTCTCCCGGCTTCAGAAACAAGGATACATCGAACGCATAGAAAAAGGAAAATACATGATCATCCCGCTTGGAGCCAAAAAAGGAGCCTACACCCTAGATGAATTTGTCATCGGTTCCCTACTGGTTACTCCCAGTATTGTTGCCTATTGGTCAGCATTACACTATCACGGACTTACTGAACAAATCCCACGTACCGTCTTCCTTCAAACAACCGCCCGAAAGAAAAAACAAGAGATCATCATCTTTGGCGTCACCTACAAAATCGTACGAATCAAAAAAGAAAAAATCTTCGGAACTGAATATGCCTGGTTCGAAGATAAAAAAATCACTATCACCGATAAAGAAAAAACCATTATCGACTGCCTTGACAAACCGCACTATAGCGGCGGCATCATCGAAGTAGCAAAAGCACTCAAAACGCAAGACTACGACACACAAAAGCTTTCTGTCTACGTACAGCAGTTAAAAAACACGGCAGTTCTCCGAAGGCTCGGTTACCTCTGTGATACATTACATATATCGATACCATTGCCAACAATACAAACAAGAAACTACGTGATGCTTGACCCAACACAACCAAAAACAACTACTACTCATAAGAAATGGAGACTTATCATAAACGAAGATATCGAGGTATTGGAATGATCCCTGAGAATGAAATCAAAGCATTCGCACGTACCTTCGAAATACCAGCGAGCACAATTGAACGAGACTACGCACAAAACTGGTTACTTGCGTTTCTTCCTACAATGGCGTTGAAGGGGGGAACCGGATTACAAAAATGCTACTTCAAAAATTATCGATTCTCTGATGATCTTGACTTCACGCTTCTCGAACCTGTACCCCTAGAAAAGATGAAAAAACAAATCAATGACACCATCAACAAAGTAAAAAACGAAGCAGGTATCAACTTCTCACAACAAATAGAAACAGAAGAAGTAGAAAACGGCTATCTCTTCGTTGTCTACTTTCGAATACTTAGAAAAACAGGTGATCCTCTCAAGATAAAACTCGATATCACGAAAAAAGAAAACGAATGCATTATGACACCGGTACAACAAAAGACCATTCTCCAAACATATTCCGATAGATTGGATATACGAACAACAGTCTATTCTTTAGAAGAAATGTTCGCGGAAAAAACTAGAGCACTCTTCGAACGAACACGGCCCCGGGATCTCTACGATGTTTGGTACCTTCGTAAGAACACAACATTCGATTCAGAACTGTTCAAAAAGAAATGTGAGTTCAGACATCTTACCTTAGATATCAATGACATAATTTCCAGAAAGCAAAAATTTGAAAACGCTTGGAAAAACTCACTGCAACACCAAATGAAAAATTTACCAAATGTAAAAATGGTGTTCGATGACGTGGTTCTATTTCTAAGGAAATATATCTGAGATTATAGGCCTGGGAGTATTCACCGTTTTCTAGGAGAAAGCCGTCCAAGGAAAACCTCTATTATTAGCATATCTTGGACTCGGGAGATGACGTGCTCGAACCTTCTAAGACGAGAAAGATAGAGCTTTTGGATGACTCGGTACTTACTTCAGAAGTGAGTAAAAAGACAAGAAATATCTCTGAAAAGTTGCGGTTGAGGAACATGATATCCGAAACATGAGAAGATCGGGCATAACCCTACCAAGATTTCATGAGGAAAGAAGCCACTTCCAAAGAGGAATATGGTATATCTGCTTTCCATCAATGGTTTTTTTTGCTTCATAATCCCAAGTTATCACAAGAAGATTGTTACAATGCAGATCCTTCGATGAACTCAATAACGCAGTGTACTCTCTATCAGCTACTTCTCCCTCATCTGAAGCCGAGGTAACCTGAATTGCTTGTTGTACGCGAGGACCTTTTTTTATAACGAAATCTACTTCCCGTTGCCTATGATCCTTCCAGTAATACAGTTCTGACTCTGGATCCCAGTACGATTTTCTTCTCAAAAGATCCACTGCAACCACGTTCTCCATGAGTTTTCCAAAATTCTCTGACACTTTAAACGAGACTGTATTGATGATGCCTGTATCTATACAGTATATTTTTTTCGGTGCGATCATGTGATGTTTTAACTTAAACGAAAATCGCTCGATAATAAAAAAAAGGTAGGCAGTTGATAAGTAATCAATGTAGTTTTTAATCGTATGAACATTTTTGACAGCAATGATGTTCTTTAATTTTGTAAAAGTTATCTCCTGAGCAACGTTCGACATCAAATATTTACTCAACTCTTTGAACGTTGTTTTGTTTCTTATTCTATATCGGAGCAGAATATCCCTTTGGATGATATCTTCATAGGTTTTCAGGAGTATTGATTTCCCAAACTTGTGAACCTCTGGGAAACCGCCAAGGGAGATATAGTCTCTGACGAGGTTCTTAATTTCAGATATTTTTTTCGTTGAATACAGTGCTTCTCTCGATGGAGTTTTTCCTTTCAGAGCCAAAAATTCTTGAAACGAAAAAGGATACAGAGTGAAATCACTGTACCTTCCGGTGAGACGGGTAGCAAGCTCTCCAGATAAAAGTTTTGAGTTACTCCCTGTTAATATCACCTTTTTCGTTCGTCTCAACCGATTCGCGAAGAGTTCCCATCTCTCTACGTTTTGGATTTCGTCAAGGACAACATAGTCTATATTTGAACCGTAGAGCTCATAAAACGCTTGAAGAACGAGATCAAGTTTCTCAGGCTTGAAATCAACAAGT